>DATJPH010000420.1:0-14071 GCA_035506475.1 Bacteroidota bacterium
CTGGCGTATATCGGCGAGATCCTGACGCTCGATCCTTCTCACGAGGAGGCGACGAACCTCCGCGAGCAGATCAAGAAGGCGCGCGATCTGGAAGAGAAGATCCGCCTGGAGGAAGACGAGCGTCGTGCGAAGGATCACGCGACGTCAGAGCCCGTGGTCCGGCCCCGCGACGAACCAGCACCCGTCTCGTCGCGGCCCACGGATTTCTGGGGATCGTCCCTGAGCCAGAAGCTCGAATCGGACTATGACCTTGTCCCGGAGGAGAAGGGCCCGGTCGGGCCGCCTCCCCTTCCGCTCGGCGAACGGATCGTCAACAAGCTCTCGGGGATTCACATTCCGCTGAAACCCGTGCTGACGATCGCGGCCGTGCTGGTTCTCGCCTCCGCGGTATGGCTCGTCGTCGACTATATCCGGAACAGCGTCTCCCCCGCCCGGTATTCCGTCCTTGTCCTCCCGCCCCTGACGGGGGGGGACACGACGCTCGGCTACGCGGCGGACGGCTTTGCGGGCGATGTCATGGCGGAGCTGGCCCGGACAGCCGATATCCGCGTGATCAACCCGGCGACGGCGGACGCCTTCGGCGCTTCCGTGGCTCCCCCGACCCAGATCGCGCGCGCGCTTGGAGCGAACTATGTCCTTTCATGGACGATGGCACACGCGCAGGAGAGCTACACGCTGAAGCTCAATTTCGTAGACACGCTTTCGGGAAAGAGTCTCTGGTCTCCCCAGTTCCGCGTTTCCGCCCGGGAGCTTCCCGCGCTGCGCCCCGAAATTGTAAGGGGCCTCGCGCAGGGGATGGGCGTCAAGCCCGTGACGGTGGACGGCGGACCGCTTCTCGGCATCCCCACGAACAACGAAACGGCCTACGACCTGTACCTGCACGGACGATCTCTGCTCCGCGACGGGGACACCTTTGCGCCCGAAGAAGCGCTCGCCCTGTTTGACCAGGCTCTCCATCTCGACCCGGACTTTGCCGACGCGCACGCCGCAGCAGCCTGGGCCCACATGCTGGCGTACGAGACATCCGCCGAAATGCAGCAATCGCATATCGCACAGGCGATCAGCGAGGTCCAGAAGGCGCTGAGCGCGGGGCTCCGGAGCTCGGAGGTCTTCTGCGCCTGGGGCCTGGCCGAACAGAGCAGGGGAGCCTACGACAACGCCATTGCCCGGTTTGAACAGGCGGTTACTGTTGCTCCGAGCGACGCAGAATCCCAGCGTCGGCTTGCGGTCGCCTACGGCGCGAAAGGGAGAATAGACGATGCCGTCAGGGCGGCGCAGCGTAGCGTCGCCGACGACCCGGGGAACATTGCCGCCCACACGCTGCTCGGCGAGGCCGAACAGTTCAAGGCCATACACGAACTTGACAACCGGGACGACTACCGGGCGGCGATGAAGGCCTACGAGCAGGGGCTCCGGCTTGCCCGCGATAAAAGTGACTACGGGAGCGGGCTCTACGTGGAAGTGCTCGTGCATCTCGATCACATCGACAGGGTGGTGGACCTCCTCCTCGACAGGACGGCCCGCATGCGCGACAGCTATGTCGATTTCTACAAACTGGGAAGGGTCCAGCAATCAGCCGGGAGACCGATCGCAGAGTGGCAGGCTTCGTTCGTCAGGGCGCGCGAGATCCTCACCTCCCACCTCGCTTCGCAGCCCGATGATGCCGTGGCACAGGCGTACCTTGCCCTCGTCTGCACGCGTCTGGGGACGTTTAAAGACGCGGTCGCCGCAATCACCCGCGCGCAGACAGCCGCTCCCGGCGACAACGACGTCCTGTACCTGACTGCCAGGATGTATGTCCTCCAAAAGGACAAGAAACAGGCCCTGGAATACCTCGGCAAGGCCCTGGCGAGGAGATTCAGCTTTGGTGAAATCCTCGACATGGACTTCTTCAATCTCCACGCAGACCCCGAATTCCTCGCCGCGCTAAAGCGGTAGAATAAACATCCTGACTCACCTTTGCATGCCCCGCCGGCACTTGCTGTCGATTCGTCATGCATGCGCGTCCAGAGACTTCCCTTCGCCCTTTTTTCATGACATTCTGTGGATGTGACGCTCGTCAGCATGGGGGATCCCTGCGTTGACAATCAGGGGGTCAATGGATATATTAACTACCTGGAGTATTAGGCGTGTGACAGTTCTTACACGTGAAGACTGTGCCTGACCTCGACGACGCGACACGACAGGAACAACGTAAAAAGGCGGGCGACTTCCTGAAAATGGCTGACAAGCTGTTCAAGGGGTCGGACTACGAGGGAGCGGTACGCCTTGTACAGCTTGCGATGCAGACCGATCCGCACAATCCGTACGCCGTGGCGTACATGGAGCGGATAAAATTCGCCATCGAGCAGCGGGACAGCAAGAGGGAGCCCCCTGCCTCCTCGGGTGACACCCCCCCCTCCGCCACAGCTCCGCCTGAATCGACGACAGCGCCCCCCAGGGCTGCGCCCACGGCGGCACCGCCGCGCCCGGCCCAGCCGGCCCCGGCCCCGCATCCCGCGCCTTCCGCGGCGGCACCGCGTCCGGGGACGTCCTCCCTTCCTCCGCGGCCGGTCCCCTCGTCCGTCCCCCCGCCGCCTGGGCCCCGGAAAAATGAGCCGACGGTGACGCCTCCCCCGCCCGTGCGGCGGGATACGATCCCGCCCAAGGCCCCGGTACATCAGCGGATCGATCCCGCGGAACTCCAGCGGCGGCAGCTTGACGACGAGGCTCGACGGTACGCCATCGCGGAGGCCAAGCGAAAGGCGGAAGAAGAGCAACGGAAGAAGCTGGAGGAAGAGGCGCACCGCAAGGCGGAAGAGGAGGCGACCCGCAGGATCGAAGAGGCGCACAGGAAGCTCGACGAAGAGCGGAAGAAGCTCGAGGAAGAAAACCGCGCCCGCCTCGAAGCCGAACAGGCACGGCGGCGCGAGGATGACCTGCGCAAGAAGAAGGAAGAGGAGGAACGGAAACGCCTCGAGGCGGAGGACAGGAAGCGCATCCAGGAGGAGGCCCGGCGCAGCCTCGAGGAAGAGCGCCGCAGGCTGGAAGCCGAGACGCTTATCAAGCTCGAGACGGAGAGGAAGCGCATCGAGGAGGAGATGCTCAGCCGGCTCCGCGCCGAACGGGAGAAGCTCGAGGAGATGCAGCGGCAGGAACGGGAAGCCGCCGAGGTCAAGCGCAAGGCCGAGGAACAGAAACTCAAGGCAATCGAAGAGGAAACACGCAAGCGGCTGGAAGCGGAGCGGAAGAAGATCGAAGAGGAGATGGCCGCCCGGGCCGAAGAAGAACGGAAGAGGATCGAAGACCTCCATAAGAAAGAAGAGCAGGCGGCCGAGAAGCGCCGGAAGGCCGAAGAGGAGCGGCTCAAGCAGGTCGCCGTCGAAACGGAAAAGCGCCTGGAGGAGGAACGACGCCGCCTGGCTGAGGAAAAGAAGAAGATCGAGGAGCAGCTCCGGAGGCAGATGGAGGAAGAACGCGCCCGGATGGAAGAGGCGCGCCGCAAACAGCTCGAACAGGAAGCAGAGGCGAGGCGGATCGTCGAAGAGCAGGCCAAGAAGAAGGTCGAGGAAGAGTACCAGAAGCGGCTGGCGGAGGAGCGTGAGCGGCTTGCGGAGGAACAGCGCCGGCAGTACGAAGAGGAACGGAAAAAAATCGAAGAGGAAGCCCGGCGGAAGGTCGAGGAAGACCAGCGCCGGCGCGAGGAAGAGGAACGCCAGCGAGTCGAGGAGGAAGGGCGCAAGGCGCAGGAAGAGGAACGCCGCCGGCGCGAGGAAGAGGATGCCGAGCGGAAGCGTCAGGAGGAGGAGACCCGGCAGTACGAGGAAGCCGTCCGCCAGGCGATCGAGGAAGGGCGGAGGCTCGCACAGGCAAAGAAGATCCGCGCATACCTCGAGCGGGGGAAGGAATTCGTCGGCCTCGCGCAGTTTGAGGAGGCCCTGAAGGAAGTGACGAAGGTCTTCCGTCTCGACCCTTCAAATGTCGAGGCGCGCGAGTTTGAGCAGACGGTGTACGCCGCCCGCGACGAGTTCACGCGCAGGGAGGAGGAGGCACGCGCCGTTCAGGAGGAGCAGCGCCGCAAGGTGGAAGAGCTCCAGCGGAAGCTTGCCGAGCAGGCGCGGATGGAAGAGGAGCTTCAGCAGCAGCGGGCTATCCGCGAAGCCAAGATCGCCGGCTGCCTCCAGAAGACCCGCGACTACATACGGGACGGGATGTACGACAAAGCCCTGACGGAAATCGAGACCGTGTATGCGATGGACCCGGGGAACGCGGAGGCACGGGAATACGAGCAGAGTGTCCTGACGATACAGCGGAAAGCCGAGGAAGCGCAGTCGGTCTCCGAGCAGAGGTCCCAGCAGAGTGACGCGTGGCGGAAGGAAGAAGAAGAACGCCAGAAGTCGGCCGACGAAGGGCGCGAGGTGCTCCGCCGCGAGTCCGTCAACACTTACAGGGCCATGATGCGTCAGGCCTGGGCGGGCGGTGAGCCGGTCACGGAGGATCGTTCGATGCTCGATGTGGTGCGGCTCTCCCTCGGCATTCCCGAGAGCGAACACAGGAAGATCGAACATGACGTTCAGGTTGAAACGTACACCGAGGCGCTCCGCGCGGCCCTGAAATCCGGCGCGATGTCCGTCGACGACCTCAGCACGGTCGAACAGCTCCGCAAGCTCTTTTCAATAAGCAAGGACGAGGACAGGTCGATCCAGTCCGCGCTCAAAGCCGAACTCAAGAACAACGGTTCCTGGAGCTGACCGGCCGTCCTCTCCTTCGCAGGACCACGCTCCTGTACGCGATGCACGCAGCCCACACGAAGTTCATCCCCGCAATATTGATCCAGAGATAGACGTCCAGCCGGTCGAACACCGAAAAGATCATCAGGATGAATAATTCCGTGCCGAGGCCGAGAAATCCGGAAAGCCGCACGCCGGTCACGTCCCCGAACCAGCGGTCGTCCGTCATCCAGGGGGCCGTGCCGGGTCTCCTGCAGGCGCCGTCGATCCGGGCGATCAGCCGATCCTGCCAGCCGTAGAGGACGAGGAACGTGCGGTGGAGCAGGGAGGTGAGGTGATCTTCGTGCGCATCCTCCGTGCGGAGCTCCTCGGATTTCCGGTTCCCCGTATAGGCATTCTGGAGATGGAGGAACGACGTCTGGTAGAAGACGTGGTACGAGACCCGGAGTGACATGCCGAGGAACGCGCACAGGCACAGGACCGGCGCTCCCGCCCCGCCCCCCTGCCCGACCATGGCTGCGCAGATCGCGCCGAACACGGCAAAATTGACCGCGATGTCGCCGATGGAGTCAAGGAACCTCCCCGCCCTGCTGAACATCCCTTTTGCCCTGGCGAGCTGGCCGTCCGCCGAGTCCAGAAGATCCTTCCCCGTCAGGCATATCCCCGCGCAGGCTGTCGCAAGGGGCGTTCCCTGCACATAGAGCGCGGCGGCGACAAACCCGGAGACTATCGCGGCGAGCGTCACCTGGTTGGGTGTCACCCGTGTCCTGTAGAGTGCGCGGACGAGCACTCCGGCAGCCGGGCGGAGAACGTACGTGTTGATAAGCTCGTCGGAGGCGTCGGATTTCACCGACGCCCTATATGAGTAGGTCCCTTCCGGCACCAGAGTCCTTTAATAAATCAATCATATTCCGTATATTACAAAGATATTGCGTCAACACCCACACGAACCGAAGGAAAGAACTGAGCCCGCCATGAAATTGAAGAGAATAGGGATCATGACAGGAGGGGGAGACTGCCCCGGTCTGAACGCCGTTATCCGCAGCATCGCCAAACCGGCGATGAGCTACTACAACGCCACCGTGATCGGGATTATCGACGGCTACGAAGGTCTCGTCGAGGGGCGGCACCGCGAGCTGACCCCGCTTGACGTCCTGGGGATCATCAACCAGGGAGGGACGATTCTCGGCACGTCGAACAAAGGGGACCCGTTCCATTTCCCGATGGGTGAACGGGGGAACCTCCGGATCGTCGACGCGTCACAGCAGGTCGTCGATCACTACAGGAACCTGAAGCTCGACGCGCTTGTGACGATCGGGGGAGACGGGACCCAGATCATCGCGCACAAGCTCGCCGAGATGGGGCTCAACGTGATGGGCGTCCCCAAGACGATCGACAACGATCTCGCGGCGACCGAAGTGACGTTCGGCCATGATTCGGCCCGCGCCGTCGCCACCGAGGCGATCGACAGGCTTCAGACGACGGCCTCGGCCCACCACAGGGTGATGGTCATGGAGACCATGGGCCGTTATGCGGGGTGGATCGCGCTCGGCGCCGGTCTGGCCGGAGGCGCGGATATCATCCTGATTCCCGAGATTCCTTTCTCCTGGGATGCGGTGTTCGAAGCGGTCCTCAAGAGGAGCAAAGGCGCGAAATTCAGCATCGTGTGCGTCGCCGAGGGTGCCAAGCCGAGCGGCGGCGGCGTCTCCGTCAAGGAACTCGACAAGAAGCGGACCGATCCCGTCCGCCTGGGGGGGATCGGCGAACTTGTCGCCAAGAGGATCGAGGATGAAACCGGCCTCGAGACGCGGGTCACCGTGCTCGGTCACGTTCAGCGCGGGGGAAGCCCGACGCCGTTCGACAGGATACTTGCCACCCGGTTCGGGACGGTCGCCCTCCAGGCGATGTCGAACGGGGAGTTCGACGTGATGACGAGCCTCCGTCAGGACAACGTCATTACGGTTCCGCTTGCCGACGCGGTCGGTCACCAGCGGCTTGTCGCACCGGATTCGCAGCTCATATTCGCCGCGAAAGCCGTCGGCACCTGCCTCGGCGACTGATCGGTCATTGCGGAGTTTATCATTGCGAGGGTATGGCGCCGGCGGCGCCATACCCGAAGCACCCCGTCTCACACCCTCACCGCCACGACCGTCAGATCGTCCGCCGCTTTCTCGGTTCCCCTGAATGATTCGGCCTCCCGCGCGAGAGCGTCGCACAGCTCCGCGGGAGACCGCTGCCCGGCGCCCGCCAGGAGAGCCTTCAACCGCCCCGGCCCGAACTGTTCCCCCGATCGCGATGTTGATTCCACCACTCCGTCGGTGTAGAGCAGGAACACGTCCCCGGCAGAACATCGAATTTCGAGCTCCGTGAACGCTGTATGCCTGTCCATGCCGAGGGCCATGCTGGGCGTCCGCAATTCCTCAATAGCACCGCGGCCGTCGATGCGAAATGCAGGGGGATGCCCGGCTGTCGCGATCCGCGCGGAGAGCCGCGGGGCGTCGAGAAGAAGATACGCCGCGGTGATAAACATCTTCCGTTCGACGAGCCCGGCGAGCGTTGTATTCAGGAACGTAAGCATGGCGGCGGGGGACGGGTCGTGGACGATGTGCGCGCGAAAAGCGCTTTTTGTCATCGCGCCGAGTATACCGGCCCCCACCCCGTGTCCCGCGACGTCCGCGGCGAAAACGGCAAGCCGTCCGTCCGGCAGTTCCATGAAATCAAAATAGTCCCCGCCAACCTCGCTTGCGGGCGCCGTGATCCCCGCGGCCTCGGTTTTCCCCGCGGTGATGGGGGACGAGGGGAGAAGCGACAGCTGGATCGCCCGGGCTATCGACATTTCCGCCTGCAGCCGGGCCCTCTGCCGTCCTTCGTTCGTGAGGAGGACGATGAACATCACGTACCCCAGGCTGAGCAGAACGATGCCGCCCGCGGCGACGACCGTGCGCTGGTCCTTGAAATTCTCGACCTGCGCCGCCGTGAGTGTGACTGAACCATCTGGGCGTTTCAGCGACGGCGGCCGGCCGGGCGAAAGCGTATCGACGATCGAGTCAACGCTGAAGAGGATCCCCAGGCAGAGGGCCAGGGCGAGAACAAGGATGATCTTCCGGTGCCCGAACATGATCATGGACGCCGAGATCCCGCCCGTGGCGATCGTGAGTATGACGATCTCCAGGGGGCGGAGCGTCTGATCCGGAGGGGTCAGCAGCGTGTTGAGCGGGCCGATCGTTCCGAAGATGAGGAATACCGCCGTCGCGAGACCCGCCCTCGTGCCGGGCGGCATCGGTCCCCAGATATTGTAGGGGCGGACCGGGATATCGCGGGGGGGCCGAACCGCGGGTTCCTTCTCCCTGACCTGCATCCTCTTGAGACGGATCGACAGGGAGACCCACCCGGCAGCCATGAGCAGCGCCAGGGCGACAAGCGTGACCGCCAGGCTCGTCGAATCCCGCCACATGATCCATGTCGCTCCCGTCTCATCGACCGAAAAGGAAAACGTGACAAGGAGGAAGACGAAGGCGGCGATCCTGAAGAAGGTGCGGAGCAGCTTCACCATTGTCGTGCGGTCGTCAGCGGTCATGAGGAGTGCTGCCCCCGTTGTCGGAGAAACGTGTAGAGCATCAGCGAAGCGCCGGCCATGATTGCGACGTCGGCCAGGTTGAAAATCCCTGTCCGGAATCCACCGGCCCCGAGTATCACGAAATCAACAACCCTCCCGCCGTGCGTGAGCCGGTCGAAGAGATTGCTCCCGCCCCCGGCGAGGACGAGCGAGAGGGCGATTGTGAGCCGGCGCGTGAGCGACCGGGAATAGAGGATCGCGATGGCGATGCCGGCAAGGAGAACGCCGACGCCCGCCGTGAAGAGGAGAAACCGCGTCCCTTCCGGGAGCCCGGCGCCGATGCTCAGCATGGCTCCCGTGTTCTCCGCGTACGCAAGCGTCACGAGCCCCCCTGCGAGGCGGACAGGGGGGGCCGCCCGGAGCGACTCCGCGGCGGTTTTTGAGAGCCTGTCGCCGGCAATACACACGGCCGCCACCATGGCCGCCGTCAGAAGCATCGATGGACGGTTGATACGCATCGGAGACGACCTCTCTACTATACTCCCTCCCCCTCCGAAAGTTTCGGCGAATCCTGCGGGGGAAACTTGTCTCCGTGCCAGTCGCGCGTCATCTCCAGCCACACAAAGAGCCCGCGCCATCTGCCGAACTTCTCGTAGTCGCGCTCGATGGTGGAGTCCTTCACGCGTCGTCCTCCCCGGCGCAGCCTGTAGTACTGTGCCCTGACCCACGAGTCGAGTCCCAGGTAGTCGTATCGCCCCGTCAGCTTGAGAAGGTTCCCCGCGGCGTACGGCCCTATCCCCTTGACGGTCCGCATCTCCTCGTAGAGAGCATCTGTCGCCAGGGGGGAGGTGCGCCACGACTCGATGTTGAGACTCCCCGAGGCAACCCGCCCGGCGAGCTCGAGAATGTACGGCGCGCGGTATCCCGCCTTGATGTGCTTCCGAAGGAACGACTCCGTCAGTCCCGCGACGTCCGCAGGAGAGGGGAATGCATTCCCCCCCGCGGGATGGCGCTTCCCTTCACTTGAGACGAGATTGGAGACCATGAGCGTCGTGAGCCCCCACGTGCAGTTCGTCGTGCAGATCATTTTCAGGGCGTCTTCGAACATTGTCGGCGAACGGAGCATCCTCCCCGCGCCGGAGGAGGCGATCCAGCGGTAGCGCGGGTGGCGCCGGGCCTCCCGGTAGAACTCCGTGAAATCCTCACCCATGCGGAGGCATGTGCGGATCTGATCGGCGAGGTTCGCCCGGGCGGATCCGTCCGGGGTCCGGGACCAGGCCGCCGTCACGCGGATTCCCCGTCTGCCGCCGGCCATCGTGCAGGATGCGGCCAGGCCCCCGCGGACCGTGAAGATGCGGCCGAGCTCCCGCCGCGCGGGGTCGTGACTGAACGGGGGGAGGGCGCACCACCCGTGGCTGAACGCCGTCCGCCAGAAATCGAACCCCGCAGGTGCCTTGATATGGAAGATGTCAGAATTTGCTGAGGAGGAGCTCATTCGTCGGGTACTGTTCGAGGAGCTTCAGCACGGAGAGCATCGCATCACGGGGCTGGAGCCGGGCGATGGACCGCCGGAGATTCTGGTGCGCTGAAACGGCGGGACCGAAGAGGAGCTCTTCGCGCCGGGTCCCCGAAGCCGCCAGGTTGATCGAGGGGAAAATCCGTTCGTTCGCCATGTCCCGGTCGAGGACGAGCTCCATGTTTCCCGTCCCCTTGAATTCCTGGAAGATCAGTTCGTCCATCCGGGAGTTCGTGTCGATGAGTGCCGTGGCGATGATCGTCAGAGATCCTCCGTGTTCCAGGTTCCGTGCCGCGCCGAATATACGCTTGGGGATCTCCAGTGCCCGGATATCCACCCCTCCGGACATCGTCCTTCCGCTGCTTTTCTGGTGAGCGTTGAACGCGCGGCCGAGCCTTGTGAGCGAATCAAGAAGCATCACGACGTCGTGCCCCGTCTCGGCTTTCCTCTTTGCGTACTCCAGGACGAGCTGTGCGAGGCGCACGTGGCTCCCCCGTTCGCTGTCGCTGGAGCTCGCGTAGACCTCACCCCGTATCGAGCGGCGCATGTCCGTTACTTCCTCAGGGCGCTCATCGATGAGGAGGACAAGGAGGTCGATCTTCGGGTTGTGCAGGCTGACCGCGTGCGCGAGCTGCTGCATGAGCATGGTCTTGCCGGCCTTGGGCGGCGAGACGATGAGCGCCCGCTGCCCCTTGCCGACGGGACAGAAGAGCTCCACGACGCGCATTGACCGGTCCGCCCCCTTCCCCTCGAGTCGGATGACCTCGTTCGGCGAGACGACCTCGTGCGCGGAAAACTCTTTCAGCTTCTTCCACTCCGACGGCGGAAGCCCGTTGACCCCTGCGATAACGCTGACCTGGGGACTCTTCCCCTGGTGCTCCTCCGCGCTTGCTTCAAGGAATGCCCCGGTCCGGAGGCCGAACTGGGAGACAAGCCCGGCGGGAACGTACGGGTCGGTCTGATCGCGGGAAAGGCCGTGCGTCGGTGTGCGGAGGAATCCAAAATTCTTTGGATCGAGTTCAAGTATGCCGGAAACGTTTATGGACATTGACCTTCTATTTTTTGAATAGCCCTTTCAGCGCGTCGTTGACCTTCCCCTTCTTTTCCTTATCAAGGCGGTCGCTCAACTCCTTTTTCTTCGCATCCGCGAGTGCAAGCTTGTCTCCCAGGAGCGACTGGAACGCGGCGAGCTGTTTCTGGACGTCGGCAGTCCTCTCGCCGACAAGCTTCATCACCTCGGATTTCTTCCCCGCGATCGCGGCGTCGAGCTTTGCGTGAAGCTCTGCCTCCGCCTTTGTGAACTCCGCGCCGAGCACCGCGGAGGCTCGCGCGGCGATCTTTTCGTCGAGATCGGTGGAGAGCGCCAGGGCGAACGTCCCGCCGGTGGTCCAGAGCCGGAAGCCGACCTCGAATTCATGGATATCCCGGAGGACGTCGCGGATAATTCCCTCAAGTGTCCCCTTCGGTTCAGCGCCGAACGTGATCCTGAAATCCGCAAGCGTGCTCTTGACGTTCGCGTCGAATGCGCTCCCCGGCACAAGCACGCGGACCGTCGAGCTCATCCGGGCGTCGGCGATCTTCGCGGAGAGAAACCCCTCTCTCCCCAGGGCGAATTCGGAAAGCGGAACGCCGCCAAGCGAGGCCTCGTACTCGTCATACGGGACATCTTTGGTCCTGTCGATCACGGCCTTCAGGTGGAATGTGCGGCCGCCCCCCTCCACGCCGTCGAGTACGGCGGTGATCGGGACGTGCGTCACGCGCTGGTCGTTTGTGACGTTGTCGATCTCCCCCCTGACGCGGATGGCCGTACCCGTGCCGGCGGTGTCGGTGCCTCCCGAGACGCGTATTTTCTCGATAAGAAACTTCGGGTAGGCCCGCTCGAGCGGGAAGACGATCGTCTGCCCCCTCATCCGCGGCGGGGCCGTGACGTCCGGCTTCGACGAGGAATTCCTGACGTGCGCGCGCACCCAGTCGACATACGAGAGGTACGTCGTGGCCTTCTTCACCGTCTCCTCGCCGACAAGAAGCCGGGCCACCCCCGTGGTGCTCAGGTTGGGAAGTTTGGCCATCCTCTTCAGTCGGTCAAAATCCTGCCCGGCGATCTCTCCGACGGCTCCCGCCGAGGAGTTCAGCTTCTGGATATCGGACTGGATCGACTCCCTGCGGGTGTTGAAGGCCGCGGAAATCTCGTTGATCCCCTTCACGGACGATTCAACTGTCGTGATCGCCCCGGTGATGGCGGGGAGCGAGTTGAGCTGCGACGTATTGATGGACTTGATCCCCGTTTCCAGGTCTGCCAGTTTCTTTTTTGAGCTCTCGAGGTCCGCCAGGCTCGCATTCCACTGCTGCGAGGAGGCGAGTGCCCGGCTCTTGAGCGAGTCGAGGTACTTCAGCGTGTGAATGTCCAGCGACTTCACGAGGCTGTCGGCGTTCAGGTGCAGCCCGGCGATTCCGGATGCCGCGGGGGGAGCTTTTTCCCCGGTCGATTGAAGGGCACCCTGCGCCCGGGCGGTGAACGAGCTGTCGCCGGCGCCCGCGGCGCCCGGCTGTGCCGCCCGGTGCGGGAGGGAACCGTCCGTGGTCCGCTTCGTTCCCAGGATCAGCTCATCGATTTCCATCGTCTGTATGATGTACTTTGCGCGCAGGAGCTGCCCGAAGTCCATGGCGAACCGGACGTTCCGCGTCTCGAACAGGTTGTGCCATCCATCGTGCGGGTCGGCGACCTGGAGCCGCGCCCAGCGGATGCCCAGGGGCGACAGGGAGACATGCAGCCCCTCGATCTCGACCTTCGCGCCGACGGCCGCCTCTCCGCCCGCCTCGAGCCCCATCGTCAACCAGGTATCGATGAACAACACGACGGCCAGTATGATGATGACGGCCGGTATAAGGACGAAATAGACGAATTTCTTTCTCATGGCTAGCCTCTCAGGTCGCGGATTTTCCTGTACCACTGGAGCATTTTGCTCCGATCCAGCACCTGATAGATCTTCCATTTCTCAAGCCGCGCATGGATATGCGTCCGGTAGGCGACGACGAAATGTTTCATCCCTGCATAGACCGGGACGAAGAGGATGAGGGCCGCCACGAAGCTTCCCATGACGACGGTGTTGTTGAACCGGGTCAGGGGAGCAATCGGCGCGTTGTACATCCACGTCCAGAGGCCCTTCAGCGCGTCCACGTTGACGAGAATCTGGTACCCGAGCCAGTGAAAGACGGGGTCCAGGAGGAACGCGAAGAGGCTGAAGAACGTCATCGCGACCCCGGCGGCCGAGAAGTTGACGTCCAGGGCGAGAAGGATGAGCCAGACGACCGCGCCCTGCAGCGTCAGCATCGGGGACAGGCCGAGTATCGAGCCCAGCGCGAACCCTCCCGCGACCTGTGCCGGCGTCTGACCTGCGCGCAGGATGTTGACGAAGTCCCTGATGAACTTGAGGTAGAACATTGTCCGCTCCGGATGGAAGACGTGGGGAATAACCAGGTGTAAAGTATCACTCGAGCGGACAACTTGCAAGGGAAGAAGGGGACGCTCATTGCGGAGCGCAGGGCCGGGTCATTTCCTGAGCATCTTGAGCGCGTGGTTCCACGCACCCGTGCGCACCCCGAACGCGACCCAGAGGAGGCAGAGGGGCTCAAGGAGTCGCGAGCCCTCGATCCCCCCGAGATCAGTCGAGGGCCATCCGAGCGACTTCAGGAGCGCCGAGACAGTTTCCTTGGCCGCCGGATCGTTGCCGCAGATGAACATGTCGGGCGGGCCCCCGGGGAACGAAGGGTTGACCATGTGCGCGTGGCCGACAATGTTAAAACATTTCACGACCTTCGACCCGGGGAGCCAGCGCTGCACCTGCTCGCCTCCCGAATCCCTGTGGCCCAGCGCCAGCTCGGGCGGGTGCCCGGGAGTGAACACAAGGGGGTTTGTCGCGTCGATGACGACCTTGCCTGCCAGGCGCTCTTTCCCTGCAAGCGTCAGCGCGTTTTCGGTTCCGCTCCAGAGCGTGGCGAGTATGACGGGGTCGCCGAATGCCGCCGTCGCGGCGAATGTTCCCGCGGTCACTCCTTTTCCTGCAGCGGAGAGCCAGCCCTTCAGAGGCGCGCTCCCGGGATCGCGCGAGCCGATCATGACCTTGTTGCCGAGATGCACGAGCCCGGCGGCCAGCGATTTGCCGACGTCCCCGGTACCCAGTATGCCGATATTCATCACCTGGTCCCTTCAGATATCATGATCTTATAATGCGGGAGCGGGTGAAGAAGTTCCGTCGCGGAGGAGGAGTGCGATCGCCGCGGCGGCGGCGA
>DATJPH010000421.1:0-6556 GCA_035506475.1 Bacteroidota bacterium
CCCCCTGTGACAGGTCCAGCACCCGATTCTCGGCTCCGGGCTGTCGAGGTTCTTGATGTTCTTCAGAAGGTGCGTGTTGATCTCGCTTACCATCCCCACCATGTCCCGCGCGATCTGCTTTTCCGGACGGTCTTCCTTCTCCCACTGATCGATGACGTGACAGTGTTTGCATGTCACCCCGAGCGCATTGCTCCAGGATCCCATCATCCCTGGAAGCCTCCCTGCCTCCATCGTCTTGAAGAGTTGAATGTTCTTGAACACCTCGGATGCCGGCTGCTTCTCGCGCCCGGCGATCTTCTCGCGCAGCTCGGAGAGCTCGTGTTCGACCAATGCCCTGTCCTCCGCGCGCCTGGAGGAATCCTGGGGGGCGGCGTGTTCATGCGCGGCCTGCGGATTTCGCGGGCCATGCCATGCAAAGCCTCCCGCAACAAACAGGGCACAGCACGCCGCAGAGACAGCGGTCCATCGGTTCATATCCTATCCTCCGGTTTGAAATTGGTGGGAACAGAGGTACCGAACAGTGTCAGCGGCCTGAGGGTTCCGGGCCGCGCGGCGGCCGGCGATTCGACAGGCTTCCTGCCGGGGGCTCCCTCCTCTTTTTCACAAAAAGGCCTTTCCCCCAGGCCCCGAGTATGATGACGAGTCCCGCAGCCGCGGCGGGGATGCTGTTGTAGTACGCCCCGCCCCACATCACGGCGAGTCCCAACAATCTGGCCGGGTCACCCGGACGGGTGCGCGGGGAGAGAAAATATCTGCCGAGAGGGGATTCCCTGTATCGCGAAAGATCTGTCCGGAGTATCAGGTACACTGAAATGAGTATCGAGGGGATGAACCCGACGATCAGGGCTGCCGTGATATTGTGTTCCCAGAAGAGCCACACCGACGCGAAGCCCGTTCCCCAGTCGACGACGAGCTTCGCCGGGTGGACCTGATGCAGGAGGATGCGCTCGCGCATCAGGAGGGGGAGAGCGTTCTTTTTTGCCCGGGGGGAATTAGGATTTTCCACGGAGAATTCCGACATTTTTAGGACATATGGAGGATGCACATGAGCGACCGAACCCGTTTCCTTCTCGATGATACAAAGGTACCCAGAGCCTGGTACAACGTCAATGCTGACATGCCGGTTCCACCGCAGCCTGTTCTCCACCCCGGAACACTGCAGCCGGTCACTCCGGATTTCCTGAGCGTTCTCTTTCCGATGAGCCTTATCGGCCAGGAGGTGAGCAAGGAGCGGTGGATTGAGATCCCCGAGCCCGTCAGGGACATCTACAGGCTCTGGCGCCCGACCCCGATGTGCCGTGCGGTCAGGCTCGAGAAGGCGCTGGGAACCCCCGCGCACATTTATTACAAGTATGAAGGGGCAAGCCCGGTGGGGTCCCACAAGCCGAACACCGCGGTCGCGCAGGCATTCTATAACAAGGAAGCGGGGACGAAGGCCATGACCACGGAGACCGGCGCCGGTCAATGGGGAACGGCGCTCGCGATGGCCTGCAACTTCTTCGACATCGACCTTGAAGTCTACATGGTCAAGGTCTCGTTCCGCCAGAAGCCGTACCGGCGGGTCGTGATGGAAAACTACGGGTCGAAGGTCTTTGCCAGCCCGAGCACGAACACGCAGTACGGCCGGAAGGTCCTTTCGGAGAATCCGGACTCGGAAGGCTCGCTCGGGATCGCGATCTCCGAAGCGGTGGAAGCGGCCGCGTCGTCGGGCGGGAAAAAGAAGTACGGCATCGGATCGGTGCTGGGACACGTTCTCCTGCACCAGACCGTCATCGGGCTGGAATCGCTCGAACAGATGGAGATGGCAGGAGAATACCCCGACATCGTTATCGGATGCGCGGGAGGGGGATCAAATTTCGCCGGGTTTGCGTTCCCGTTCCTCCACAAGAACCTTACGGAGGGAAAACGGGCCCGCCTCATCGCCGTGGAACCCGCATCGTGCCCGAGCCTCACGAGGGGGCGATACACGTTCGACTACGGCGACAGCGCGGCGATGGCCCCTGTCGTCAAAATGCACACGCTCGGACACACGTTCATGCCCCCGGGGATCCACGCCGGCGGGCTGCGCTATCACGGCATGGCGCCCAGCGTCAGCGCCCTTGTGGCCAACGGGAACATTGAGGCCCGGGCTGTCAACCAGATCGAGACATTCCAGGCAGCTGTGGCATTCTCCCGCGCCGAAGGGGTGATACCGGCCCCCGAGTCCGCGCACGCCATACGCGCGGCGATCGACGAGGCCCTGCTCTGCCGCGCCGAGGGGAAGAAGAAGGTGATCGCATTCAATCTCTCCGGGCACGGGCATTTCGACATGGGGGCGTACGATGCGTTTCACCAGGGGAAGCTCGAGGATTATGCGTACCCCGAGAGCATGGTGGCCGAGGCGATGACGCACCTTCCGGACGTCAAGCTCCCCGCATGAACTGAACGTGCGTGCGCCCCGCCGTTCCCGGCCGGGGCGCACGCGATGAGATCCACCGGATTGCTTCGGCCGCCTTCGGCGGCCTCGCAATGACTCATTTCAGGAGAGTCAGTTTTTTTGTTTCCACAAAACTCCCGGCGTGGAGCCGGTAGAAGTAGACGCCTGACGCAAGCCCCGTTCCGTCAAACCTCACCTCGTGGTATCCCGCCTCCTGGTCCTCGTTGACGAGCTCCCGCACGACCTGACCGAGCGCGTTGAAAACTGTCACGTTCGCCCGCGTCCTGCCCGGCAGGGCGTAACGGATCACCGTCGTCGGGTTGAACGGGTTGGGAAAGTTCTGGCCGAGCTCGAAATCCTTCACGACGGCGGGCTGATCACCCGGAGCCGCCGCGATCGCCGCATCGTCGTCCGCAAAGTACTCGTTCCGGCACTTCACGCTCACGTCGCGGATCCTCCCCTCGGGCCGGTAGGCGATCACCCCCCTGTGATGGATGAAATCCTTCACGACGACGTACTCATAATCGGGCATGACATCGATGAGGGAGGCATCCACCCCCAGCATGCCGAGAAGCGGAAAGAGTCCCTCGTCGATCGTCATTGTGTAGACAGCCGTCGGATCGAACGGCTTCCCCCCGACCCTCATGGAACTCACGATCACCCTGCTGCCGGCCGGTTTCTTGCCGTCGTATTTGAACGTCATCCCGGAGATCTGCGGGAAGTAGTCTTCGTTGATTCCGAGGAAGCTGAGGGCGGACTCGAGCCCGACGATCAGCGAGAGGCCTGTGGCCTTCACCCTGACGAGCTTCAGCCCGAGGCCCGTCGCAGGGTCGAACCCGTAGGGGAACGACCTGAACACGTCCGCACCCACAATCGGCCCCGCATAGATCTTCTCGTTGATCAGGCCGATCGCGGAAAAGCCGAGCTGCGTCTTTCCCTTCTCCCGCATCGCGTCCGTGACAAGGTCACCCATGGGCGTATCGCGGATCTGGCTCGACTCGTCGTACAGGAGCTCCTGGTCGCATGCCGCAAATCCCACAACATTGTGATAGACGTTCCCGAACTGTGCCTCGATATCAGGCTTCAGGCCGTTGACCACCGCCTGGATTTCAGGGACGGCGGGTACCCGCCTGTCGACCGGAATGATCCTGTAATCCACAAGCGTGATTTTCTTTCCATCGACGTGCAGCTTGAGTTCACCGACGTTCTGATAGAAGGCGCCCGCCTGGAGAATAAGCGTTTGCTGCACACGGACCGGCTTCTGGAACAGGTAGTGGTCGTGCGCGCCGACAATGACGTCTATTCCGGGCACCGCAGCGGCGATTTCCTTGTCGTGCAGAAATCCCATGTGGGAGAGGCAGATCACGACGACGGCACCCTGTGCCCGGAGGTCTGCCACCGTCTGTGCGGCGATCGCACCCGGCTCGACTATCGTCATCGGACCCGGTGTCGTTGTGGGATTGTCCCACACCGTGAGGCCGAATATGCCGATCTTAACCCCTCGTTCGATCATGATCGAGGGCTGGATGTAGTTCACAAGACCCGAGGCCTGGCCGTACGCTCCCATCACGAGATTCGCAGAAAGGAGCTTGAACGACGGATTAGCGTTTGCAAGCGAAAACGCAAGCATATCGGCCGTGAGATCGAACTCGTGGTTCCCGACGGCCATCGCGTCGAATCCAAGCGAGCTCATCAGCTGCAGTTCAGGGATCCCGAAGTACTTGTTGTAGAAGAAATCGCCGACGAACGCGTCTCCGCCGTGAAGGAGGACGACATTGGACTCCGTCGCCCGGATCGAACCGAAGATATACGCCGCCTTGGCGATCCCGCCGATCGTCCCGTTCAGGTGGAAATCCTTGGGCCCGAATGCGTCGATATGCGAATGTGTATCATTGACGTGGACGATCGTGATTGTCGTGCCCCCCGAGAGCGCAAGGCTCGCGCAGAGAACGAGGAGGACCGATACGCGGAGAAGACCTGTAAACGGTTTCTGCATGGCGAAACTGCTCCTTTCCCGGCTGGTGTGATGTGTGTGTGAGTGGGTGGTGCACTGGGGCATGATCAGAAATCGGGGAGGGAGTTCTGTCACGGAATTGTCATGTCGCTGTAAAAGAAGGGGGTGTACCGTAGGTCACGCAGGTGCAGCGAGGAGACGTGCCGGAATCACAGCGAGGGAAGTTCCCCCCGGCGTCCCGCCGGAGGGGAGGTTGTCAGCGGATCCTGTGGAGGGGTTTTCTCGAGAAATTCCTGTCAAGAAGCACGAGCACCAGGATGACAAATGCCGTGCCCGACCATACGGTAAGCGAGCCGGCCGGAACAGGCGGTATCAGCGTGCGGCTCCACCCGGCAACGAGGCCGGCCCCCGATGCGATTATGAGGTCGAGGGACCTGAGCATATCACCGGCAACGCCCTTCCCCGCCTCGAGCTGAACGGGCTGTATCAGGCCGGTGAGGACGAAAACCCCCACCACGACCGCCGCGGTGACAAGGAGGCCGACCTGGCACGCAATCCAGGTAAACAGCCGGAACGAGCGGGGAGCAGGAAGTGTGAGCTCGATCTTCGCCATAAGGGAAGCTGTAAACCCGGGATCCGTCCCCTCCAGCGGGAGGCTCCTGACCGACCGGTCAAAACTCATGAGCAGACGATTTCGCGATGCACACGTGCTGCACTCCCCGATGTGCGCGGCCGCTGACGCGCGCCCGAGGGGTGAGAGATTTCCGTCGATCAGCGCGTAGAGCTCGTCCGGCGTGCAGTGAGATCCGATCATAGCGCACCTACCTCGTCATTCATTCTCTCGAGAACCCTCTGACGCAGGAGGGTCCTCCCGCGTGAGAGGTTTGTCTTCACGGTCCCGAGCGGAACCTGAAGCACAAACGTCATTTCTTCGTATTTCAACTCCTGGACGTAGAAGAGCGTCAGGGCGGCTCTGAACGCCTCCGGCAGCCTGCGGATTTCTTCGAGAAGGATCTGCCTCACTTCGTCCGATTCCAGCCTCTCCTGCACATCCGGTTCCGCATCGGCCCATGCCGTTCCCTCCTGCGACGGATCGTCACTCAGATCCGTTCCCGGGAGGGTCCGGCGCCGCCTGAGGCTCGTCATGCAGACATTATAGAGTATCCTGTAGAACCAGGTGGAGAACTTCGCGTCGCCGCGGAATGTGTCAAGGCTCCGGAAAGCCCTCAGGAACGAGTCCTGGACGAGCTCCTCGGCCTCGCTGCGACCGCCGACAAGACGCAAGGCGAGCGTCATCGCCCGGTCCTTGTGGCGGTCGACAATCACGCTGAAACGGCGGGCATCCCCCGCCCGTACCGCATCTATGATATTTCTGTCCGGATCAATCAAGGTTCATCGGCCGGCGGTTTCCTCCACTATGGTAGACTCCATCCGGGAGGAAAATGTTTCGCCTCGACGCTGAAACTTTATCCCCCGCCGCGCAGTCCTAGAAGACGAAACCAGCAGACCCTGACATTCTCTCTTTACCGGAGGTTCCCATGCCACTGACGGATGCGGTATTCGTGATATTTATGGTACTCGGCATTTGCACTGTCCTCGGAGCGCTGATATTCTCCAGGCACAGAGAGCGGATGACAATGATCGAAAAGGGGCTCAGGGCCGAAGACCTGAAGCCGTTCTTTGAAAAGAGCGTGCGAGCGTGGAGCCCCCTGAGCTCACTGAAGTGGGGAATGGTTCTGATTTCGGTCGGGGCGGCGATACTCCTGGGACTCTGGCTCATGGAAGCATACCAGGTCCGCGGGGGAGTCTTCCCCGCACTCATAGCCCTTTTCGGGGGGGCGGCGCTGGTCCTGTTTTACGTTATTGCCGGGAGGAAGGAGCAGGGCTAGGGGTCAGTGCGAATCCGGCGGCCCCGGGGGGAGACTCTCGGGACTCGCCGCCGCCGGGAAGGGAGTCCGTCCGAGCAACTTCCAGCGGAACCCGAGCGTCCGCATCGCCTTGCTGAACCGGGCGAAATCCACGGGCTTCTCGAGGAACACGTCAACACCCAGCCCGGCGCATGAGGCCAGGTCCGCTTCGGACCCGGCGGGCGTGATGACCGCCACCGGGACCGCGTGTGTCCGTTTATCTGCACGCAGCCGCTTCAGGACTTCCAGACCGCCGATGCCGGGGATATCCAGGTCGAG
>DATJPH010000422.1:0-2574 GCA_035506475.1 Bacteroidota bacterium
ACCGGTGTCGCCGTACGGAAGAAGCTGGTGTTCAAGGTGTACGGGATGGCGCATTACGCGCAGGATCCCGTCAAAGGCCCGAAAGAGGAGGTCCTTGCCGCGATGCTCGTCGACGGGAAGGCGCGCCAGATCACGATGGACTTTGCGCGGGACGTGGATGCGGGGAAGATCAGGGACGCGTACATGGACGGGTTCAAGGAGAACTGCACGGCCGAAGAGATGAAGGCCATCCAGCCGCTCGTGGATCAGTTTGTCGGGTTCTTCTCCACGGAGGTGAAGGAGAACCAGCAGTTTATCGTCCGCTGGCTCCCCGGCGGGATCGTCATCGCGACCGTGGCGGGCGAAGAGAAGCCCCCGATTACAGGCACGCTCTTCGCCCGCGTCCTCTGGTCGATCTGGCTGGGGAAGGACTCCATCGTGGACAGGGAAGACCTCGTCGCGCGCATCACGACGAACTGACGCGGTCCCTCTCCGGCTCAGCGGGTTTCGATCCCCGGCGCGATCGTGACGTGCAGCTTCTGTATCACCTTCTTCTTCCCGTACGTCAGCGTCACGGTGTACTCGCCTGACTGTACGAATTTCCGCCCTTCGCCGCCGTACGTGTTGAGCAGGTCCGCCGTCGGGCGGAGATCCCACGTGATCCTGTTGAACCCCGGGGTCCCCGGCCCGTTCAGGTTGGCCACCGGCCTCCCCGCGGCGTTTGTCACGGCGATCTTCACCCCGTCCCCCGTGAACTCCCTGACGTAGTAGTTCAGCATCGCCCCCTCGGGGGGGTTCGCCCCGCGGAAGACCGCCGACCCGGCGCTCTCGGCCCATCCCCCCGAAACGAAATATCCCTCGGCGGGTCTCGGCGGAAACAGGCGCACGGCGGAGTCCCCCGCCGATTTCGCAAACTCCAGCAGCGGGCTGATGTCGTCGATGACGTAGAGGCTGCGCCCGTGTGTTGCGATGACAAGGTCTTTGTCGCGGGGATGGATCCGTATGTCGTCAACGGCGACTGTGGGCATCTCCCCGAATTTCAACCAGTGGTCGCCCCCGTCGAAGCTGATGTAGAGCGAGAACTCGGTTCCCGCGAGAAGGAGGCCGGGCCCCGCTTCGCGGACCACCTTGACGGGCCCCCCGGGGGGAAGATCGCCCGCAACGCTCTTCCATGACTTCCCCCTGTCGGACGTCTTGAAGAGGAGCGGGGAGTAGTTCCCCGTCCTGTACGCCGGTACCGCGAGGTACGCCACGTCGGGATCGAACTGTCCTGCCTCGATCATGCCGAGCCACTCTCCCTGGGCCGCATGCGGGAGCTTCTCCGTCAGGTCGGTCCAGTGCTCACCCTCATCCGTCGTCAGCCAGAGTTTCCCGTCGTCTGTTCCCGCCCAGAGGAGCCCGCGGGCGACGGGGGACTCGGCGAGCGCATAAACGACCCCGTAGTTCTCCGCCCCGCTTCCGGCCGTGAGTATCCTGTGCGGGTCGAGCGTCGAAAGATCGGGGCTTATCGCCCTCCAGTGTTCTCCGCGGTCGGTGAGTTTGAATATCCTGTTCCCCGCCAGGTAGAGCGCCCCCGTATCGTGGAGGCATGCCAGGAGGGGGGAGTTCCAGTGGAACCGGAATGACGGCTGCCCTTCGGGCGCCTCCGGCTTGATCCCCTTGATTTCACCGTTGCGCAGGTTTGTCCGGTGGACCTCCCCCTGCTGCGACTCGGCATAGACGACGTCCGGATCCTTCGGATCGAACGCGCAGTAGAACCCGTCGCCCCCTCCGAGCGGGAACCAGTCGGAATTAAGTATCCCTTCCTTCGACCTTGTCATGACCGGGCCGAGCCAGTTCTCGTTGTCCTGGAGCCCCCCGGCGATCCTGTAGGGGCTGCTCATGTCGAGCGAGATCCTGTAGAATTCTCCCGCGGCGATCTTGTCGAGGAACACCCACGATTTCCCCCGGTCGAAGCTCTGGTAGATCCCGCCGTCGGTGCCCAGGAGGACCCGCGCGGTGTTCCGCGGATCGATCGTCAGCGCGTGGCAGTCGGGGTGCACGTTCTTGAAGAAATCCTCCTGCCATGTCTTCCCGCCGTCGTCCGAGACGTGGAGCATGAACCCGAGAACATACACCCTCCTGTCGTTCCCCGGGTCGACGCGGACCTGGGAGAAATAGAACGGCCGGGGATCGAGCGGGCTCATGCGTGTCCACGATTCCCCCCTGTCCTCGGAGCGGAATATCCCCCCCTTCTTGCTGTGCACGTCGTCGATCGAGGCGGCCCCGCCGTCGTCGGACTGCACCACGGCGTACACAACGGCCGTGTTCTTCCGGAATATGTCGAGCCCGATCCGGCCCGTCATCGCAGGGAGTCCGTTCGTCAGTTTTCTCCAGGTTTCACCGCCGTCGGTGCTCTTGAATATCCCCCCCGCGTCCTTCCCCCCCGTGCAGGAGGGTCCCGCGTCGAACGACCAGGGTGTCCGCCGCCGTGCGTAAAGCGCGGCATACATCGTATCGGGCCCGGACGGGTCGATGACGACGTCGCAGCATCCTGCCCGGTCAGCGAGATCCCCGGGAGCGGCGAGGACCTTCCTCCACGAGCCTCCGCCGTCG
>DATJPH010000423.1:0-2708 GCA_035506475.1 Bacteroidota bacterium
TTCTTCGCCGATTGCACGTTCTTCCTGCTTCGTGTGAACGAGGGGGGGTCGAGAACAAGGATATCGAATTTCCGCCCCGACTGTGCGAGCCCGTTCAGCCGTTCGAACACATCCCCCTCGTCGAAACTCACGTTGTCCACCCCGTTCAATATGGCGTTCGCACGCGCCCTGGCGACAGCCTCCGGGGAGATATCGATACCCAGGACCGACCGTGCGCCCCCCCGGGCCGCCGAGAGGGCGAACCCGCCGTCGTTGCAGAACGCGTCAAGGACGTCCGCCCCCTTGCTGAGCCGCTCGAGCAGGCCGCGGTTTTCCCTCTGGTCGAGATAAAACCCCGTTTTCTGTCCCTCCCTCAGGTCCACGGTGTACCGGAGCCCCCGCTCGGCGATGAGGGTGGGGGAGGGCTCTCCATAGAGAACAGTTCGCTCGCTCGGAAGGTTCTCGAGTGCCCGGAGCGGGGATTCATTCCGGGCGATGATGCATGAGGGGTTGAACAGCTCCCTGAGGACTTCGCAGATGACCCCCAGGCGCTGCTCCATGCCGAAGGAAAACGTCTGGACGGCAAACTGGTCGTTGAACCTGTCGATGATCAGCCCGGTGAGGAAATCTCCCTCGCCGTGCACGAGCCGGTAGGCGGTTTCTCCGGGGTAAAGCCGTTCGCGGAGGTCGCGGGCCGCCGAGATCCGTCCGCGGAAAAAGTCGCGGTCGATCTCCACGATCGTCGGTGACAGGAGCCGGAAGGCGATCAGGGAATGGGGGTTGTACAGTCCGACCCCCAGCGAGAGTCCGCTGGCGGCGAGAAGCTCGACGACGTCGCCGGCGGCAGGGCTCCCCTTTGTTTCACGCACCTCGTTGCTGAACGCCCAGGGATGACCGGCGACGATCCGCCGCTCTTCCTTGTTCTTGAGGATGACCTGCCGTGCCAGATGAGCTTCGTGCATGAAAGCAAGTTATGACAATGCGCCCCGAATTGCAAGGCGGGCGCGTTCGACGACATTCGTTGAAATTCGACCCGCAGTTGGGTATATTTAAAAGCTATGGACAACACCTCAACTGTGCCTCCCGGTGAGCGGCTTCTCCCCGTCGGCGGCGTCCTGTTTGACATCGACGGGACGTTGACCCGGACGAACGAGCTCATCTTTGCGACGTTCAATTTCATCGCGGCCAAGTACACGAACCGGACATATGAACCCCGGGAGATCATCGCGCTCTTCGGGCCTCCGGAGGAGGGCGCCCTCATCCCTATCGTCGGGGAGGACCGCCTTGACGCGGCGATGGACGATCTCTGCGAATTCTACAGGCTGCACCACGGCTCGATGGCCGCGCTCCACGAAGGGATGGACGAAGTCCTCGCATTCCTGGGGACGAAGGGAATCCCCCTTGGCGTGTTCACGGGGAAAGGGAGGAGAACCGCCATGATCACGCTGGAGGCCCTGGGCATCGCCGGTTACTTCGACATGATCGTCTCGGGGAACGATGTCCTCAGGCACAAGCCGGACCCGGAAGGGATCCGCAAATTCATCGACGCCTACGGTCTTGTCCCCGCCGAGGTCCTCATGGTGGGAGACGCCGTGGGGGACATCACGGCCTCCAGGGGCGCGGGGGCGACGTCGGTTGCCGTCCTGTGGGATTCGTACGACAGGGAGCGGGTGGCCCGTGCCGGGGCGGATGCCGTCTTTCACGATGTCGGGGGATTCTTTTCCTGGCTGAAAACCGACGTCCGCTACCCCGTCGGTACTTCATGACGGAATTACTTACCCGGCAGGAGCTCACGTGGACACTCTCCGCATAGGCGTTATCGGTACAGGTCACCTCGGATCGCTGCATGCAAAGATGTTTGCCGATATGCCGGGTGTCCGGCTGTCAGGCGTTTACGACACGAACGCGGAGGCTGCGGCGGCTGTCGGGGGCCTCTACGGCGTGCAGCCCGCTCCCACGCTTGATGCGCTCCTTGAGGGGGTCGACGCTGTCACAGTGGCGACAAGCACCAATGCGCACTGTGCGGTGGCGCTGAAAGCCCTGGAACGGGGGAAGCACGTGTTCCTTGAGAAGCCGATCACGGAGACTGTTGCGGAGGCGGATGCCCTCTGCACGGCGGCATCCGCGAGGGGACTCCTCCTCCAGGTGGGCCATATCGAGAGGTTCAACCCGGCCATCCTCGCCCTGGAAAAATACCGGATCGCCCCCATGTTCGTGGAATCGCACCGGCTGGCCCAGTTCAATCCCCGCGGCACCGACGTCGGGGTCGTCCTCGATCTCATGATACACGATATCGACCTGATCCTGACGTTCGTCCGTTCCCCCGTCCGCGCGGTGGAGGCCAACGGCGTGGCGGTGGTCTCCGACAGCGTCGACATCGCCAACGCGCGCCTCCAGTTCGAAAACGGCTGCGTGGCGAACGTGACGGCGAGCCGGATCTCGCAGAGGAAGATGCGGAAGATGCGGCTCTTCCAGAAGAACGGCTATATCTCGATCGATTTCTCCGAGGGGGTCGCCGAGGTGTTCCGCCTCGTCGGCGAGGACGAGCCGGATGTGAAGGGGACGATGATGCTTGGAGAGCTCGGCTCGGGGAAGCACAGGCGGAAGATCGTCTACGAGCTCCCGGAGGTGAAGGAGGTGAACGCCCTGAAGCACGAGCTCCAGCTCTTCGTCTCCGCGATCGCCTCGGGGACGCGCCCGGTGGTCAGCGGCGAAGACGGCAAGCACGC
>DATJPH010000424.1:0-6883 GCA_035506475.1 Bacteroidota bacterium
ATATTTCCGAACGGGCAAGGAACATCACGGCAACAAGCCTTTCGGGCCGGATCGTCGCCCGCACGGCGCACGATGAGCTCGGCGAGCTGATTGAAACGATCAACGGCATGATCGGGCGCCTGGAGCGATCGTTCCAGAACATCAGGGACTTTTCCCTGAGCGTCGCCCACGAGCTCAAGACCCCCCTGACGATTCTCAAAGGAGAGTCGGAGCTCGCCCTGTCGAAGCCGCTCTCCCCGGCCGAGTCCGAGCAGCTTGCATCGACCTATCTTCAGGAAACTTCCCGGCTCTCGCGGATTGTGGACGATCTGCTGACACTTGCCAGAGTCGAGTCCGGACAGATGTCCCTCAGCAGGGAACGCGTGCAACTCGACCGGCTCCTGAGCGATATTCACGAGGACGCCCTCATCCTGGCTTCCGGAAAACAGATCTCCGTCACGATGGAGAGGAACGACGCGGCCCAGATCATCGGAGATCCCGCACGGATCCGCCAGCTCCTCAGGGGGCTGCTCTCGAACGCCGTCCGCTATACCGACCCGGGGGGCCGGATCATCATCCGGAGCGAGCGGGGGGAGCATGACGTCGCGATATCCATCGAAGATACCGGCATCGGCATTCCCGCCGAGAGCCTCGGCAGAATCTTCGACCGGTTCTACAGGGTCGACGAAGCGCGCTCACGCGCGCACGGGGGGAGCGGACTGGGGCTCGCCATTGCGAAGTGGATTGCAGAAGCCCACCGGGGCTTCATCGAGGTCCGGAGCACTCCCGGGAAGGGGTCCTGTTTTACATTTCACGTGCCGGTGTCCACCTCCGAAACTCCGCTGACTCCCGCAGCATAGTTTCCGCTCCACGCTCCGCGCCACCCCGCCGCGCATCATGACAGATTTGTAATCTTCCCGTCATCTTCCCGCCATATCCCGCTCGTCCAATAGTGTGGAGACAGACGGGAGGCACGCGATGTCCACGGAAGAGAAATCTGGGGCCGATGAGGAAGGAGAGCGACCGATCGGCATCAATTCCCGGCGCGTGTTCCTGGCAGTTGTCGTGATGATGATTGCCTCCATCCTCCTGCTCCTTGTCATCCGGTATGCCTTTTTATAGGATAAATCATCTATCCAGAACATCAGAGGGAGTTATCACCATGGCTGCAAACATTCGGACACGCTGGATCCTCGCGGCAAGCCTGGCCGCCGGATTTGTGGGCGCGGGGGCGTTCTTCATGACTGTCGGGGCCGCCCCGCAGAGTCATCAGTCCCTCGCTTCCGGGGTTGTCGCCCCCGAGGTGACCCCGCAGGGAAAGGAGCTTCTCAATCAATTCAGCACGGCCTTTGAATCGGCGGCGGCGAAAGTCAACCCGGCAGTCGTCCCGATCATGAGCGAGCAGGTGACGCACACAACGAACCCGTTCGGGTCATCGACAGACCCCCTCAGGGATTTCTTCGGGGACGATTTCTTCAGGAGATTCTTCAACACCCCCCAGGGAGACCAGAAGCAGGTTGTGCACGCGCTCGGCTCCGGTGTGATCGTCTCGAAGGAGGGTTACATCCTTACAAACAATCACGTTGTTGACGGCGCGGACAAGCTCACCGTTGTCCTGCAGGACAAGCAGAAATACACTGCAAAGGTGGTGGGGCGCGACCCGCAGACCGACGTCGCGGTAATCAAGATCGACGCCAAGGACCTGCCGGTGGCGGAGCTCGGCAACTCCGATCAGGCCCGGGTGGGGCAGTGGGTTATCGCGGTGGGAAACCCGTTCCAGCTCATGCACACCGTGACTGCGGGCATCATCAGCGCGAAGGGACGGTCGTCGGTCAATCTTGCCGACTACGAGGATTTCATACAGACCGATGCATCGATTAACCCGGGGAACAGCGGCGGTGCGCTCGCCGATCTTGACGGGAACGTCATCGGCATCAACACGGCGATCTTCAGTCCATCGGGGGCCGGCGGGAATGTCGGCATCGGCTTCGCGATCCCGATCAACATGGCAAAGAGCGTGATGCACCAGCTCGTGACAAAAGGAAAGGTCACGCGCGGGTTCCTCGGGCTGCTCCCGCAGGACATCGATGAGGGGCTGGCCCGTGCGATGCATCTCAAGGACACGAAGGGATGCCTCGTGGGGGACGTGAACCCTGACGGGCCGGCCGACAAAGCCGGGATCAGGCACGGCGACGTGATCACGACGTTCAACGGCGTCCCGGTTGAGAACGCCGTCCAGCTCAGGAATCTCGTTGCCGAGGCGGAGCCGGGATCGAAGGCGTCCGTCGGCGTGCTGAGGGACGGGAGCGCAAAGGAATTCACCGTCGAGCTCGGCGAGCGCCCGAAGAACCTCGCCGCAGCGAACGGGAAGGAAAGCGCCCCGGAGGAGAGATCGGCCGAAAAGTTCGGGCTTTCGGTCCAGGATCTCACGCCGGCGGTCGCCCAGGCCCTGGGGTACAAGAACGACAAGGGAGTCATCGTCGCCTCCGTCAAACCGGAAAGCGCGGCGTACGAGGCGGGGATCCAGAAAAACGACCTCATCAAGGAGATCAACAGGGAGCCCGTCAGCTCTGTCAGCGACTTCCGGAAGGCCATGGAACATGTCGGGAAAAACGAGAGCGTCGCATTGCTCCTGAAGCGCGGCAACAATACGTTTTATGTCGCACTTCAGGTGGCGTCATGAGGTGGAGCTCAGTGTTCATTCACCGAGGGATGCTGAACATGTATTCGGGCAAGCCGGCGGGGAGGGTGCTGCGATCGATGCTGTACCTGCTCGTGATCCTGGCCCCGCTGCTTGCCTGGATTGCCGGTTCCAGGTAGTCGAACGACACCGGTCTATCGGCCGGTGACGGGGAGCGCGTTGAGGACTGCCCGGGTGGTGCAGAATCAACCCTCCCCGCAACGCCGGCGATGCCGCCAACATTCCTTTGATTGCGGTTATGAAATTCCTCAAGCTCAAACCTGTCCGGGACCTTCTTCTCCTCCTGGCGGGCTCGCTCGGCGTCCTTCTTGCTTCGCTCCGGTTCGATCCCTTCAGCCGCTGGGTGGCGTGGATTTACAGGCACGACAACTGGAAACTTGACGAAGCCTTTACGCTCACGCTGACGCTGATGCTCGGGCTCGCGTGGTATTCCTGGCGCCGGTGGAATGAGCTTGCAGAAAAAGAACGCCAGCGAAAACGTGCCGAAGAGGACTCCATCGCCCTGGGCCGCATTCTCGACGATACGCTCGTGGAACTGAAAACAATGGAAGGACTCCTGCGGATATGCGAATCCTGCAAGCGGATACGAGACGATTCAGGATACTGGATTCCCCTCGAAGCATATATTGAATCCTGCTCGCATGCACGCTTCTTCCAGGGATTGTGCCCCGAATGCGCCCGGGAGTTTTACCGCGGCAGAGGGGCCGGCGCGGGGCATTCACAGGCACATCAAAATCGGAGATGAAATCGACTATCAGCCGTCGCACAGCTATCATCCGCCGGTGCGGCTCGTTGATGAAGCCCTTCCCCTCGGGAAGATCAGCACAGACCTCCCCAACGTCTGGGCCGGGTCGATTCAGGCGCTTGTTGCGCCCTATTCGAGCACGCGGGAGCTTCCGCAGAACTCAAAGAGGAATACGCCCGGAATTTCTTCCCTGAAATGCGCGTCAACTGGCAGGCCTACCCCGACAACGTCGGCCATCTCACAAGCCCCGGCTGCTTTCGGTGCCACGACGGGAAACACCGATCCTCCGACGGGCGCCCGGAGGGAGACAAACTGCTCCGAGTGCCACACGGGCCAATAGCCGACATCTGCCGCCGGTTCTTGACTTTGAAACTTCCCCAGACTATATTCGTATAGACGAATATAGTTGACGGGAGTCCTCGCCATGAAGTCGTTTGCCTCAGTGTTCAAAGCCCTCTCGGACGATTCGCGCCTCCGGATCATCAACCTCCTGTTTTATTCCGGCGAGCTCTGCGTCTGCGACATCGAAGAGGTCATGGGCTTCACGCAGACGAAAGTGTCGCGCCACCTGGCCTACCTGAGAAAGGCGGGACTCGTCGACGACAGGCGGCAGGGGCTCTGGATGCTCTATTCCATAGCAAAGCCGAGAGATGACGAGCAGAAGCAGATACTCGATTTCCTGGCGAGCCTCCTGAAGTCGAACGAGATCGCACGCCGGGACGCCGAGCGGCTCGCCAGCAGAATCAAGAAGGGGTGCTGTGCGACCTACGCAGTCGTGAAACCGGGAATGATCCCGGCCATACTCGAACTGAAGCGAAACTAAGGGAGGCCTCCATGTCAGATGCTGAAATCAAATCGGCGATAAAGGAAAAATACGGCGATATCGCCAGGAATTCGGGCTCGTGCTGCGGGCCGAAATGCGGGTGCGGGACGGACGAAGGGATCGCGGGGACGATCACGATGAACGACCTGTACAAGGACGCCGACGCGGACGTCCGGAAGAACGCCGACCTCGGGCTCGGCTGCGGGACGCCGACGGCATTTGCAGACCTCGTCGAGGGGATGACAGTACTGGATCTCGGGTCCGGGGCGGGGATCGACGTGTTCCTGGCGGCGCAGAAAGTCGGGCGGAGCGGCAGGGCAATAGGCGTGGACATGACGGAGGATATGATCCGCCGGGCCGACGAAAACAAGGCAAAGCTGAAAGCTGTCAACACTGAATTCCGGCTCGGCGAGATCGAGAACCTCCCGGTGGCAACTGGGTCCGTGGACCGGATAGTGAGCAACTGCGTCATCAACCTCGTTCCCGACAAGACGCGCGCGTTTTCCGAGATGTACAGGGTCCTGAAGCCGGGGGGGAAGTTCACGGTCTCGGATATCGTCTCGGTGGGAGACATCCCCGACGACGTCCGGAAGGACCTCTCCGAATGGGCCGGGTGCGTCGCCGGCGCGATCGACAGGGAGGATTACCTTGCCGTGGCACGCAACGCGGGATTCAGAGACGTCACGGTGGTATCTGACAGAACGTACACGCTTGATGCCGCGGTCACGTTCGGGCTCCACAGCATCACCGTGAGCGGGACGCGATGAACGCCGAGGCAATAGAGAGGGCCCTCCCCGATGACGCCGGGGAGATCGAGGAGCTCCTGAAGGCATCAGGCCTCCCCGTCGAAGGGGCGAGTGCCCACCTGGACCACTTTTACGTCGCCAGGAAGGGGGACTCAATCGCCGGGGTGATCGGACTCGAGCCGTACGGCGAAGACGGACTTCTCCGCTCACTTGCCGTACGGGAACCGGACAGATCGAAGGGGATCGGGAATAGACTGTATACCCACCTGCTGGGCCAGGCACGGTTAGAGGGGATCCGGCGGCTTGTGCTGCTCACGACGACCGCCGAGTCCTATTTTGCCGCACGGGGGTTCAGGCACGTCCCCGCCGAAACCATTGCCGGGCCCATCCGTCAATCCGCCGAATTCAGGGGGGCCTGCCCGTCATCGGCGGCGTGCATGGAGCTTGTCCTGTGATGCGCGCACTTATACTCTGCACGGGAAATTCATGCAGGAGCCAGATGGCGGCGGGATTCCTCGCGTCGTTTGACAAACGCCTTGACGTCCACTCTGCAGGGACGCACCCCGCGGCGCGCGTCCATCCAAGGGCGGTCCAGGTTATGAACGAGGCGGGAATCGACATCGGTCAGGCGACCCCCAAAAGCGTCGATATCTATCTCAACCAACCGTTTGACTACGTGATCACCGTCTGCGACAACGCGAATGAGTCATGCCCGGTCTTTTCCGGAAAGGTGGGCCGGAGGCTGCACATGGGGTTTGAAGACCCCACATTCTTCTCCGGGACAGAGGAACAGAAGATGGCGGAATTCCGGAGGGTGCGCGACCTGATCCGCACGGAGTTCGAATCGCTTTACAGGAAAGAGATGCTGCCACAACTGAAAGGCCCGCACACGGGATGACATCGATCAGCCGCAGGCTTTCGTTTCTCGACCGCTACCTGACGCTCTGGATATTCGCCGCGATGGCGGCGGGCGTTCTCTGGGGCTACTTCGCACCCGGGATCGTCGGATTCTGGGGGCAATTCCAGTCGGGGACGACAAACATTCCCATTGCAATCGGCCTCATACTGATGATGTACCCGCCGCTGGCGAAGGTGAAATACGAAGAGCTGGGTGACGTGTTCAGGAATACCAAGATACTCGCGCTGTCGCTCGTGCAGAACTGGGTGGTGGGGCCGGTCCTGATGTTCGCGCTGGCCGTTCTCCTCCTGCCGGACCAGCCGGCGTATATGGCGGGACTCATCCTGATGGGACTCGCCAGGTGCATCGCGATGGTCATCGTCTGGAACGAGCTTGCAAAGGGGGACACGGAATACGCCGCGGGGCTCGTTGCATTCAACTCCGTATTCCAGGTTCTCTTCTTTTCCGTCTACGCCTACGTGTTCCTGACCGTGATCCCGGGATGGCTCGGGCTCCAATCCTTCAGGGTCGACATTACGATCGGCCAGATCGCGCAGAGCGTGTTTGTCTACCTCGGCGTCCCCTTCCTCGCCGGCATCATTTCCCGTTTCACGCTCATAAGGATGAAGGGGAAGGAGTGGTACCAGCAGTCGTTCATTCCCCGGATCAGCCCCGTGACGCTCATCGCGCTCCTCTTTACGATACTCGTCATGTTCTCACTCAAGGGGGATTACATCGTCCGGATACCCCTTGACGTCGTACGGATCGCGATCCCGCTTGCACTGTATTTCGTGATCATGTTCTTTGTCTCGTTTTTCCTCGGGAGGAAGCTCGGCGCGGACTATTCCAAGACCGCCACGCTTTCGTTCACCGCGGCGAGCAACAATTTCGAGCTCGCGATCGCGGTCGCCGTGGCGGTCTTCGGCATCAACTCCGGGGAGGCGTTCGCGACGGTGATCGGACCACTCGTCGAGGTCCCGGTGCTGATCAG
>DATJPH010000425.1:0-8797 GCA_035506475.1 Bacteroidota bacterium
AGTCTCTCCACGCCGAGCTGGGGGAGATCGTCGCAGGCTCGCGCCCGGCGCGCACGGCTGACGCGCAGGTCACCCTCTTCAAGTCCGTGGGGAATGCCGTGCAGGATCTCGTTGCCTCCGGCAGGGCGCTGGAGAACGCGCTCAGGCTCGGGCTCGGAACGACGATCGAGTTCTAGTCCCGCTCCTTCGCAGGCTTCGCGGCCTTCCCCCTGATGATCTCGCTCAGGAGGTCGGCCCGGGTGCGGTCCCTCTCCAGGAACGGATACCGCTCTCCTCCGTGATAGTCGACCGCATATGTCCTGTAGAAGTCGCCGTTCCGGGCAAGCAGTTCCAGCGGCGAGCTCGTGCCTGATGCAAGCCTGACGGCGTCCCGGACCACCTCGCGTGTGAACTTCTTTCCGTCGACGGCGATCAATTGCATGCCGGGGGCGAGCCCTCCCTTTGCAGCAGGGGTTCCCGGGATCACATCAAGAATGTCACCCTCTTCCCCGAGCATGACGCCGAGCGAGTATCGCATGTCCACGACCTTGCGAACCTCCTCGAACGACTTCTCCAGCTCGTTGAGCGTGTCGCAGTACGCGAGCTTCCATCCGCACCTCTCGAGCCCCGAGAGGGGAGCGCGGGGGCTGAGCGAATTCAACCTTCCTTTGAGGTACGAACCCCAATCGAACGGCGACACCTCGTTCAGTCCGCCTGCGACGTCGTCAAACGTGTACGTCTTCAACATCGGACCGGTATCCGTGCCGCCGTGAAAATGACGGCAGAAATCGTCAAGTGACCTCTTCCCCTTCGTCTGCTCCCTTATCATTGCGTCCACATCAAGCCAGATCAGGTTCCCCTCGTCGTAGTAGTCGACCGACCTCCTGTATGACACCCAGTCCCCGCGGGCCTCGTACAGGATCTGCGCGGCGTCGGCGGCGTCCTGGAGCGGCCTCCAGGTACGCCCGGCGCGGTGATCCTCCTCGGCGGCGATCATCGCCATGTGCTCGCGGTAGAGTTCGGCGGTCTCGAGCCCGGAGCGGGCCGTGAGTATGCTACCCAGGTATTCGGTCAGCCCCTCGTACACCCAGAGGAGGTCCCCCTCCATGGGGGATGAGAAATCCCCCGTGGCCAGTCCGGATGGCCGGCGGTACTTGCCGTTCCAGGAGTGGACGAACTCGTGCGGCAGGAGCCCTGCGCGCAGCATCCGCATCTTCGGATCGACGATCGTCCGCTCCCCCACGCGGTCGTCGCTCGACTGGTGGTGTTCGAGTCCGAACGACGACACCTGGTCGCTCAGCGTGTAAAGAAAATCATAGTGACGGTAATGGTGAGCCCCGAAGAGGGCGGAGGCTTCCCTGACGAGGTTCTCGTACGCGTGGACCGTGCCCGGCGGCATCTCGAGCGGGGCGGCAGCATCGGAGACCATGTCGATATGGTGCGGGATCCCCGTCCCGGCGCTGACGTCGATCCTCCTGAAAAATTCCCCCGCCTGTACGGGCGAATCGACGAGCGTGTTAAGGGGAACCGGCTTGAATTGCACATCCCGGCCCGGTTCCCCTTCGGTCTCGAGTGCCGTGCCGAAGCGCCATCCCCCGGGGAGCCTGAGCCTGGGACTGACCGTGATGCTGTCGGGCCTCATGTCAAGCGGGTAGAGGACGACGGTATTCCAGGAGAGGACGACGAGGTGTGCCGAGCTTGACGCGGCGGAGGAATACCCGTGCACGACGGGGGAGAGTATGAAATCAAACGTGATGCGGATCGATGAAATCCCCTTCGGGACCTCGCAGTGGAAGAGGTACATGTTTGCGAGGTCCCTCCTCCAGGCAATAGACCATGCCGTATCGTCGGGCCCCCCGGTGACGATATGAAGCCCGACCAGGTCGGTCACGGGCCCCGTCGGGCCGTGCTCGCCGGGGATCCACCTGGCGTACGTGAGCGTGAGCGGTCCGGGCTTCACGTCGAGGATCTCGCTTGCGTGGAGAATTCTCCGGGGAGCTTCCGTGGCATCGACATCGAGCTTTATCCCTGTCCCTGCTCGTCCGGCCTGGGCAATCACAAACGCGAACGACAGAATGAAGAGCGACCTGTTCCGCTTCATGCGCATTCCTCTCGCACGTTGTTTTGTAGTCCCGGTTTCTGGAAATACACAAAATGTCAGATAAAAACAAGACTCGTGCGGTGTGATTTGACAGGTGTTCGTTATAGAGGTAGATTCATGACAGCATTCATCGGTCGGATACGAAGGAGGTAACTATGAACTCCCTGCGCCTGCCTTTCGTGTTGGCTCTCCTTGTCGCGTGCGTTGTCCCCCGCGCAGTTTCCCAGAGCGATCCGCTGTTTGATATACAGCAGTATGAGTCGTTCCTTGCGGCGCATACGGATATGACGTCCACCCAGCTCCTGGCCATGCACCCGGCAGGGATGTTTGCCCGGCGCTCGCCCGTCGCGCTCGGCGGCCTGGACGGATTCCATGCGATCGACTCCGTCTTTCAACTGACGCCGTACGAACGGTCGCTCGTGTCCGATCACGGCTTTGTCGTGACTGACCGTCTCCGCTACCCGACGATGGGGGCGGCGCTCTTCGATATCTACAACCGCGACCTCCCGTTGTTCCTCTCCGCGGATGCGATTCTTCACGCGATCCATTCGTCGTACGACACGATACTCCGGAACGCAGAGGAGACCCTCCTCATCCGCCGGCTCGATACTCTCCTTGTCGCTCTCAGGGCCCAGGTCCCCGCACTGGATGCCGCATACGCCGCCGATACGGCGATGCACCGCATGACGCGTGACCTCGACGTCTACCTCACGGTCGCCTGCGCACTCCTTGAGGGGTCCGCGGCTCCGTATTTTCCTGAGAACGCCGCCGAGGTGGGCGATCTCCAGTCCCTGATCACGGGAAAGCAGGCGGCGGCGTACCCGCTCTTTTCCACGACGTACCGTCTGATCGATTTCAGCCAGTTTACGATCCGGGGTCACTACACGCAGTCAGCGGAACTCGGCCGGTATTTTCAATCGATGATCTGGCTCGGGAGGACCGAGCTCTACCTGCTGAGTCCCGCAAACGTGATTCCGTCGCAGCAATGGACCGACATCCGGAGGCAGACAATCGACGCGGCGCTTCTGGTGGAAGCGCTCGACCGCGCCGGGGGATTTCCGAAACTGGCGGAGATCGACGCGGTGATACGGGAGTGCGTCGGCGAATCGGATAACGTGACCCTCCCGAACATGAAATCCCTCCTCGCAACGGCGCATATCGTGAGCGCCCGTCAATTGCTCGACTCGCTGGCGCTCGGGGCGTTCCAGGATTCGCTCAGGAGCCAGAAATTCGCGTTCCAGCGGATCAATTCGCAGATCCTTGTCAGTGCAAACCCGACGACGCCCGACAACATCCAGCCTGCCGCCGCCCTCCTTTTCCTCGGTCAGCGCTTCGTCGTCGATTCGTACGTGACGGGAAACGTCGTCTATGACAAGATCAGCAACCAGGGGCATGCAGTATGGCGGGGGCTCCCCTCGTCGCTCGACGTCCTCTTTGCGCTCGGCAACGACGCCGCCGCCCAGCTGCTGACCGGCCAGCTGGAGTTGTACAAGTATGCGACGAACCTCGCGGCGCTCCGCTACCTGATCGACGGGTACGACGATGCGTTCTGGACCAGCTCGCTCTATAATGCCTGGCTCTCGATGATCCGCGCCTGTAACCCGCCCGCGGACCGCTCCGCGCTCCCCGGTTTCATGAACACGGCATCCTGGTGGCAGGAGAAGATGAACACGCAGCTCGCTTCCTGGGCTGAGCTCCGGCATGACAACCTGCTCTACGCAAAACAGTCGTATACCGGCATGACGACCTGTTCGTTCCCCCGCAGCTATGTCGAGCCGATCCCGGCGCTCTACGATGCCGTCAGGGTGTTTGCGCAGACGGGGAAGGACCGGCTTGCGCCGCTGCTCGGATCGAGCTCGCTCGACTGGTATTTTTCCATCCTTGACGGTGTCGCCGATACGCTCGGCGCCATCGCGCGCAAAGAGCTGAGCGGCACGGCGTTGAGCGTCCCCGAGACCGCGTTCCTCCAGAGAATGCTCTACACGAGTCCGGGCGGCTGCGGCGGGTCGGTTCCCGACGGCTGGTACTACAGACTCTACTACCAGTCGAGCGGGTTTTCGAAGCCGGACTTTGTTGTCGCCGACGTCCACACCTGTCCCGGCGATGAAGCCGGCAACCTGGTGGGCTGGGTTCTCCATGTCGGTACAGGACCCGTCAACATGGGCATCGTGGCCGCTTCGACGCCCGGAGCGGGGAGCGCGGCGTACATCGGTCCGGTGATGAGCTATGCCGAGCACGTCACCGGCAACTTCCTCCGCCTCACGGACGACCAGTGGAGCAAATCCTATGCGCTCTGCCAGTCGGCCCGCCCCTCCTTTGTGAATCTCTATCTGGCGGACAGCACCGGCGGCACGCGGGGGCCGGGAGAGAGCCTCCTGACCGGGATATCACCGTATACTCCCGGTGCGCCGGCGGGATCGCCGGTCCTCTTCCAGAATTACCCGAACCCGTTCAACCCGGGGACGCTTATCCGCTGGTCGCTCCCCGCGCGCGCCGACGTCACGCTCGCCGTGTACAACACGCTCGGGCAGAGAGTCGCGCTGCTCGTCAGGGAGACCCAGGAGCGAGGGTACCACCAGGTGACATTCGACGGCACGGGGCTCGCAAGCGGCGTCTATTTCTACAGGCTTCAGGCGGGGACTTCTGTCCAGTCGAATCGCATGATCCTTTTGAAATAATGCGCGGCGCACAGTTGAACTTCTTCAGGCCCCCTCGTGCCCGGGGGGCAATATGTTGCTTATTCTCGACCCTCCTCGTCTGATTTCTGGTAAACGAGTCCACGCTTGACCCCCTACAGGCTGAGAACCGCGGATGCCGCCGCGAGAAGGGCGATGCTCCTGGAGAAGTAGCGCAGTTGACAATGAGCGCGGAAGCGGGGACGCCCGCGGAGGAAAGGAAATCGCTGAAGGCAGGACAATCTCCGCCTGCAAGGCGGGGGAGAGGTAGTTCAAAAAGAAACTGCGGACACTGGGTCACCGGGTGAGTGCACATCAGCCCTCACGACCGGGGGACTGCTCCAATCCGGCGAACCTCATGATGAATTCTGCAACAGCAGGAGTGCCGCTCTCGATCATCGAATCACGATTTCGTTCACGGATCCGCCGGTAGGGAGGCGCGTCCTCGAATATGCCGGAGAGGACCGCCGGGAGCATGCGAATCCGTTTCTCGTAAATGCCCCGGCTGTCGTTGACGATGAATTCCACGTTTCCCTTCTCCTGCTCCCAGATATACGAGGTGATGATGGGCGTCTTCCCGAGCGCGATGATCTCCATGACCGTCGACGCTCCCCCCTTCGTGATGACGGCGTCCGAGAGCTTGAGAAGATCGGGCACATTCTCAACATAGGCGAACACCTTCAGGTCCCTCCCCCCTGTTGAGCTGGCAAGCCTCCCGGCTTTCCTGAAAAGGGACTTGTCTTTTCCGCACACCAGTACTACGCCGAAACCGGGGAGGTTGTTCAGTATCTCCTTTGCTATCCGGAACCCCCTGGGCATCCCGTCGCCCCCTCCCAGGAGCAGTATCACCCGCTGGTCGTGCCGAAATCCGAACTCAGCTTTCAAGGGGCCTGCGTCGGATCGTGCCTCGCTCCGGGAGAATTTCGGGTCAAGAATAAAAGGAAACACGTGGACCGTTTCGGAGGATACGCCGAGCCGGACCGCGGATTCCTTCACCTTCTCGCTGAAAGCGACCATCGCCTGACCACTCCTCAGGAACCAGAGCGGGTGAGCTGTGTACGGGTCGGTAACGATCGTTATCACGGGGATCGACAGACCCCTTTTCCGGAGTATGTCCAGGATCGGAGCGATGAGGAAGAAATGGGATACGACGATTCCTCTCGGCCGGCGCGTGAGTATAGTCTCCTCAATCCCCGGGCGCAGAAGTCGGGCGACGATGACGCTGTTTGCGCGCGTCGCAGGATGGAACTTCATCGCAGCGTACGCCAGCTCGTAGATCCATTTGGCCCGTGCCTGCGTGATGCGATACCCGTCCTCGATGACAAACCGCGCAAAGCGTCCGGCCTTTGCCATGCCGTCAATGAGGACGGGTTCGATCCGCCCCGGGTAGCGTTCTCGCATACAATCGGCGAGTGCCCGGACGGGGGCCAGATGGCCCCCGCCCGTCCTCAGGTAGAAGAAGAGTATGGTCTCGTTCATCGGGGCGGGGCTCACCGCTCGATGGGAGATAATTCCCGGTTCATAGTGCCTGTGTGGAGGATTTCGAGAATCCTGTATGTCCCGAGCTTGCGTGCTTTCAGGAAGCCGGACCACGCAGCCTCCGCGAGCCTTCCCTTGTTGAGAAGGTCCATCAGCCACTGGTGAGTGAAGTCCGGGTTCTCCTGCCTGATCCCCGCCTGTATATCAAGCAGCCATTTCCTGTTAAACGTCTCCTGTGAACCGAGCGCCGGCGTCATGATAATAGGTATTCCCAGGGCCGAGTAGAACGAAAGCTCGCTCGGCTTGGTCCACAGTATGTCCGTGGTCCTGAGCGCAGCGTTGAACCTGGCGATATACTCCTCAAACGTGGTCCCGGAGATTACCTGGATTCCGTCAGACGAGCCGGATATCTCCGCCTTCACGTCCTCGAAAAACCTCCGTACAGGCTCCTTGGTGCCGGAGACGAGGTTGAGTCGGATGTCGCCCGCCAGGAGGCGTTCCCTGAGACTGCGGGCGATCTTCGCGCCGATTTCCTTGAGCGCGCCGGCGCCCCCCACTGAGTATGTGATCGTCAGCGGGCGATCGTTATGGAATCTGCAATTGTCAGCACCGAGGAAATGATCCACATGCACGCCGTACCGGGGCCGGAATCTCTTCCTGGGATCAAGATAAAAGAGTCTCTGCCCCAGGTCCGACTTGAGCGTTGTCATCTCCATGCCTCCCACCAGGTCATGAGGGAGGGGGAAGCCGGTCAGGAAAATTCTCTCCTCGGGAACGCCGTACGCCTTCAATCGCTGGACCACCCGCCCGCATGGAGCAAGATATTCTATCCTGCTCTCCCAGGGTTCCCGCGCGACCCACACTCTGTTCAGATCGGCGTCGCAAATGATGCAATATATTTTCTCGCTCCCCTTTCTGTCCGCCGCGATCGCGGGAGCATAAAATGAAGTGATCAGGGGAAGCGGCTTTTCCCTGATTCGGTCAAGCATCCCCTCGCAGAGCCCTTCATCGATAAACGACTCAAGCAGTTCCACCTGAAACGTGCTCTTGGAGAGATTGCGCAGGGGGTAGAACGTCGGTATCCTGAGGAATGCGTCGAGGATTCCGAATATGTACCTTCCGACCAGGGGAATGCTCCAGGCGCGCGAGAATGCCTCGTAGAACCTGAGAAGCCTCCTCCAGAGGTTCCTTTCCGTTGGAGAAGCGGCGTCGTTCTGGCCGACGGAGATGATTCCCCCCTCCGCGATTTCTCGCAGTGGATAGACCGCTCTTTTGTGGCCGAAGCCCATGTCGGCCGCCACGACCCACGCCAGCCCGGAGGCCTGCACCGATACTTTTGCCTGCCTGGTTTTCTCTTTCACCCCTTTATCAGTCGTCTTTGGCTTAGCTTGTTTCTCCTGGCTGCCGATCATCTGATTACTCCTTTTGAACGCGAAGGCTCGTGAATCCGTGGGATTGGGCGGCCCAGTGCACGGAGACAAAGTACGGGGTGAAAACGGGACAATCAATCGCTCACTGCAACGTTGACGCATGATGCGGCAAGTGGTGGGGGGGTGAGACGGGTTACGATGGAAATTCCCGGGGGGTCACCCCGGGAAGCACGCTCCTGGAGATTCACGGGCGGAAATCTACTTCCCGGGGCGCATTTCGGGGCGCCCCGCGATGTCGATGCGAAGTTCGCAGCCAGGCAGCCCCCGGAGTGCGAACCCCGGGGCCTCGGTTGACAGTCTCCACAGCGTGTCAATTGAGCGCCGCCGACATCGTCCCGAGCAGCTTCTCCGCTGTGTACGGCTTCTTCAGGAACGCCTGTGGGCTGGAATCCGTCAGGATCGACGTTTGCCCCTTCGCCGTGAGCCCGCCGGCCGCGATGATGATGATATCCGGGTTTATCCTTTTCAAGGCGGCGATTGCTGCGTTGCCGTCCATGATCGGCATGACGATGTCGGTGATGACGGCGACAATTTCACTTTTATCTTCGGCAATCAGCGCAACTCGATCTGCACCATCGCTGGCGGTCATAGTTCTGCAGCCGTAGGCCAGCAGAGTCTCTCGCGTGATCTCCCGGATTGCGGTTTCCTCGTCCATGACGAGGACAAGCTCGCAGGGATATACACTCTGAATGTGGTTCCCTCCCCGATCTTGCTGTAGAGATTGATGAATCCGTCATGACTTTTCACAATGGCAGGCGTTGTTGAAAGTCCGAGACCGGTTTCCAGACCGATGTCTTTTGTGGTGAAGAAGGGCTCAAAGATCTTGGCCCGGATGTGCGTGGAGGATGTTTCGTCCAGCATTGTGTCCTCGGCGGCAATCGAGACGACTTCCTTCACGACATGCTTGGGCTGAAAGAGTATCTGCCCGATTGTTCCCAAATCCTTCCCTGTACGTCCCTTCAAAACCGGGGGATGCACCTGTGCCCCCCGTCCTGTTCAGACGATGTGCGAACATCATCGTTCTCATAGTATGGGTTCCGCTCAATGGACAACCCGGGATAACAGAGCCAACACGTTGCGGTGGACCGGTGGCTCTCCCCCCCCCGAGGTTTCCCGCGCTCGATGTGTTCTCT
>DATJPH010000426.1:0-2091 GCA_035506475.1 Bacteroidota bacterium
GTCGGGGTAGCGCGCGGCGTCGAAGACCGGTTCTCCCATCGTGTTCCACCAGAACCAGTCCTGCACGATGTTGTCGACGGGGATGTGAAGCGCGCGGTACCTGCGTGCGACGCCGAGCACCTCCTCCGATGTCCGGTACCTGTTCTTGCATTGCCAGAAGCCGTACGCCCACCTGCCGAAGAGCGGTGCCCTCCCCGTCAGATCGCGGTACACAGCGATAATGTCGTCGAATGCCGGGCCTGCGATGAAGAAATAGTCGACGATGTCCGCCGATTCCGCACTGAGATAGAGGGCGTTGAGGAAGCGGTTGTTGAATCTCGAGCGTGAAGCGTTGTTCCAGAATATCCCGTAGCCGTTCGTGGAGAGGAAGAGGGGAACGGCGATATTCGTGTTATCCTGTGAAAGATCGACCGCCTCCCCGCGGTAGTTCCATACGCCCGCCTGGTGCTGGCCGAGCCCGAAGAACGCCTCGCTCGATCCCCAGAGGTTTGAGAACACCTCTGCACGGAGCGTCCGCTCCCCCCCCGCATCCGCCGGCGTGAGCGAGCGGCCGTAGTCCTCAAACAGCTTTCTTCCCCCGCTGTCGGCGAACGTGATCGTCCCGTCCACCCGCCCCACTGTGACCGCCAGGCGCGCAGTGGTGATGCGCGTCCCTCCCTGCACGGAATCGACCAGGAAGCGGGGGACGGGCGTCGTGACCGGGAGTATGACATCGTCCGTGTCGGGGGGGAAGCTCGCCGTGAGCGAGTAACGGATCCGCACCACGGAGGCCGTGCGAACGTCGATGCGGAGCGTCCCCTGCTCCATCGCGATCACGATTCCCCCCGTGTCGCGCGCGACGCCCGTGACGCCGTTCTGCACGATCCACTGGGATCGGGCAGAGAGGGGTGTGAGCGCCGCACAGGCGGCAATGAGCGCCGCGCCGAACCGTGACCGCATGCGGTTCATCGGATCAGCAGGAGTTTGATCGTTTTCCGGAAGCGTGCACCGGGCGCTCCGACCGCGGATGCGCTCAGCCGGCAGATGTACACCCCCGATGCGACGCTTGCGCGCCATGCGACTGTATGGTATCCTGCTGCCATCCTCCCCTCGGCGAGCGTTGCCACCTCCTGCCCGAGCGTGTTGTGGATGGTCAGCCTCACGTCGCTCTCGGCGGGAAGCGCGAACGCGATCGTGGTGGAGGGGTTGAACGGATTGGGATAGTTCTGCGCCAGGTCGTAGGCAGCGGGGAGGCCCGGCCTTCCGCCGGGGGCGGAATTGGTGCTGAGCGTGCCGAAGACGCGGAACTCACGTATGGAAAACCCGGCCGAGTCCGCCGGCCGCGTATCGAGAATGAGCGTGATGAACCCGGCGGGGCTGTTGATGCTGTCCAGCGTCTCCATGCCCCCCCCTCCTGCAGTGACCGACCTCGCGGTGGTCCACGTGCTGTTGTCCGTCGAAAGCCGCAGCCTGTACGATGCCGCATAGCCGGGGCCCCAGACGATCACGACGCGCGTGACCTGGTACGTGTTTCCCAGGTAGCATTCCACCCACTCGCCGTTTCTCGGCGGGCTCTCCCACCGCGTTGTGGTGTCGCCGTCGACCATGTTCTGGGGATTCCCGTATGCGGGATTCGGGCTGCTCTCCGACGCGTCCATCGTCTTGCCGAGCGCCCTGTTGAGCTGGTCCTGGGGCGTGACGTCGATACGGATGGAGAGTGTGTCGTGCACGGAGCCCGCTGAGATGAGGCGGTACGTCGTTGCCAGCAGGGGATGGACCGTGACGGAATCCGCCCGTGCGACGAGCGAATCGTTCAGCGTGACGCGCGACCCGTGCGAAGCGCTCCAGCGGAGCACGACCGGGTCGCCCGTCCCGATGCTCTTCGCGGAGGCGGTGAACGCGATGATCCGCCCGCTCGGGTACACGCCGACTGTCGCCCGCGCGGTGTCGGTGACCGCCCCCGTTGTGGTGAGGAGGTACGTCGTTGTGACGGGCGGGGAGACGCTCATCGCGCCGGAGATCGGGACGCCCGTGCCGCCGATCGAGGCGGTCGTGCCCCGTGCGGTCTGCCACGCAAGCGTGCTCGTCCCTCCGCTGTCGATCAGCGCCGGC
>DATJPH010000427.1:0-5668 GCA_035506475.1 Bacteroidota bacterium
GGCCGGGGCGGTCGGGTCGGGGTTCTGGGCGAGCGTCTTTGCACAGAAGAACACCGAGACCAGGACCAGCCAGCGGAGCGTGCGATATCCTCTCATGGAACCTCCTAAGGATGTGCGCCGGATTTCGGAGCGGACATTGCCGTGAGCATCCCGTCACGCCGGTAGGCGACGACACGGTAGAAATACGTCGTGTTCCTGGCCACCGACGGATCGGCAAACGAATTCGATTTCTGCAGCCCTTCGACCTGGAAATACTCGCCGAGGGGGGAGGTGCTCCGGAAGACGAGGAACCCCCTGACGCTCGTCGTGTCGTAGGCCGGGCTCCATGTGAGCGTCAGCGCGCACGGGTTGTCGGTGGCCGTCACCGCGACGATCTCGGGGGGGGTCTCGCGCCGCGAGGCAAACGTAAACGTGCTGACGGCCAGGGCGCTGTCGGGGAGGCTCTGATTTCCGGCGCGGTCGACGCCGAGGACCTTGTACCAGTAGATATGTTTCCTGTCCACGTGCCGGTCGAAGAATGTCCCCGCGCTCATGTACGGGTTGCTGACAAGGGGGATGCTGTCGCACGCGACGTGCGGCGGCGCCGCGTAGGGGGCGGCCAGCGGCATCCCGACCCCCGGGGGAGGAACGACGGTCATCCCCCCCACCCAGCTGTACGTTCCGAACTGCGCCGTGTCGCACCTGTAGATGTGGTAGGCCGCGATGTCCTGCACGGGGGGGCCGATATAGTCGACCTGTATCGCGCTGTCGCGCGCAAAAAGTCCGGCGATGATCGCGGGCTCCGGGGGAGTCCTGTCCCTGAGCCTCTGGCAGACGATGATCTCCGGCGGCACCGTCGGCACCGGGAGGGTTCCGCTGATATTCTGTGAATGGTCCTGCGCTTTCACCAGGTACGCATAGCAGAGGGGCGATCCCGGGGGGACCGTGTGATCGTCGAAATACGCCGTCCCCCCTCCGAGCGCCTTGGCAAGAGACTGCGGGACAACACCCACGAGAGCGAACGGTCCGCCGCAATCCCCCCGCTTCTTGTCGTTGTAGGGCGCGGCGAGTCCCGCGACGTTCCCCTTCCCGGCGGCGGGGAGACAGGGGTACCATTTCCCCCTGTCGCAGAGCGACCTGTAGATGAGATAGGCGTCGACGCCGCAATCGGTGTTGAGCGTCCACTTGACGCGTATGTAGTCGTCGTACCCCTCGGCAGCGGTCCCCTTCACGACGGCCGGGCGGGTCGTGTCTTTGAGCGCCGCGCCGACGGCGATCGAGCGGCGCGAGATGTTCCCGGCGGCATCGACCGCCTCGACCCTGAAATAGAGGGTGCTGTCCGTGCAGGCGCTCCTCAACGCCGAGGTGCTGTCATCCTTGAAGAGTATGCGGGTCGAGTCGAGAGGGCCGGGCTGGGGAATCGCGCCCGCCAGAAGGACCGCCCCGACCGCGGGGTTGTCCGCGCGGGCGTACCTGTACACGTTGTACGAGACGACATGCTCCCTGTGCCCGTCGATGTCGAGGCGGACCTTCGTCCACCGGATGCGGAAGCTCGAGTTCGATTCTATCGCATCGACCACGATGTCCCCCGGTGAGGCGGGGGGGGTCCGGTCCACGGGGGTGCCGGAGACCAGCGCGGAGAGGCTCCCCACGTTCCCCAGTATGTCCTTGTGCGCGACCTTATAAAAGTACGTTACGCCGTTTGCGGGGCCCGTGAACGGGAACGGATTCCCCGGGACGGTCCTCGGCAGCGGGTTCCCCGTCGTGTCCCAGTGCTCGTAGTCGGTGAACCCGTTCGCCGCCGGTGTCACGGCCGCGCTGTCGATGTCGCGGGAGACGTCCGCGCTGTAATCGACGTCGCTCACAAGCGCGTAGGGCCCGACAGGTGCGGGAGAGCGGTAGACATTGAACCCGGAAAACTGCGACGGTGGCTTCGCCCAGAGCAGCTGGAGCTTCGCGTCGCCGACGACGATCCGCACACCTGTCGGGACAGGGATCGCGGCCGGGATCCCGGCGGTCACGGTCACCTCGTTCGCCCCCAGGGGGGGGAGCTGCGTGGTGCCGGCGGAGCGGAGGATCCTGTATTTATAGGACGTGCCGCTTACAACCGAGAGGTCGTTGAACGCCTGTCCCATGACGAGCGCGACCGAGGGCCTGACCGCCACGAGCATCTGCACCCGGAGCCAGGCACGCGACCCGCGGGGGAACGACGTGATCGCAAAGACGTTGGCAAGCGGCTGGATGGGATTCCTCCCTCCCACGCTGTCGGCGAGCGCGTACGAAATGAAATTCCAGTCGGCGGAGCCCCGCGGGATGATCGCCTTGAACTGGACCGTGTCCGTGATCGGAGCTATGGGGGACGTGTTGAGCGGCATGACGGGATACGCTGTGGCGGCAGCGGGCTTCCTGTAGATGCTGTACGTCACCGGGGATCCGCTTGCCGTATCGGCGCCCCACATGAGGAGGACTTTCAGGTCCGGCGCCGGGCGGGTCGCCGCCCCGAGGTCCTGCGCGGCAAGACGGGGGGGGAACACCGGGAGACAGAGCGCTCCGCACAGGAGGAGAAGCAGCCCGGAGCGCAACGCCCGGGAATATCGGGAAGGAATTCCAGTCGTCATGTCTTCTCCGTCAGTAGAGGTAAAATCCCTGGTTCGCGTTGAACCCCGCGTTCACGGTCACGGAGCCGCAGAAGACCCAGAGGACGCACGCATCAAGACCGAGCGTCCCCTGGAATGCCGGAGGAACGCCGATGATCATCTGGAGATCGCCCCAGGCGTCCGCACTCACGAGCCCGCCCAGGATCTTCCCCCAGACGTAGAGGCCCACGTTGCCGATGACGCCGAACCCGGCAACCGTGTTCTGCCCGTACCCGGCAAACGCGCCCACCCCCGCATAGGCCTGGAACCCCCCGGAGACGACGTAGTAGCTCACGGATGCCGAGAAGCTCGTGTACGCATAGAGCCCGGTGACGTACTGGGGGAGCGCCCCCTTGTTCAGCCCGAACCTCCCGCTGATCCCGTCCATCACCCAGATGTTGTCCTTGTTCGTATTGATCCCGAGCCAGAGCCCCGCCTCGAGTCCCGCGCCGACGGCCGGCCAGCCCATGCCGTACATCGAGACCGCGACGCGTCCCTGCAACGTCTCGTTGTCGGTCCCGATGTGCCACTGGAATTCCCCCTGCCCTGAAAGGCCGGCAAGGATCGCGTCAAGCGTCACGATCCCCTTTGCGTACCCTTCGGCGTACCCGACGTCCCTGTCGATCGTGAGCGTCATGTACCCGACGATCTCCGCGTTCGCCGTCAGGAGGACCACGTAGGCGTCGCCCGCCAGAAGGAAGTTCGTGCGCGTGGGGGTCAGCCCCATCACGACGCTGACCGCCCCGGCGGAGCGGGCGAGCATGCTGAACCCGAGGCCGTTGTTGGCGGAGAGCTCCCCGCCCACGGCGACGCTCTCCAGGTTGTCCCCCACGATGCACCCGCATCCCCAGACCTTCGCAAGTGCGCTCGTCGTCATAAGCGGGGCCGTCGAGATCGTCACGTCACTCTCATGATCGAGCGAGAAGCAGGAACGCTCCGCCCTGACGATGATACTGCCGGGGAGCGGGGCCGAGAAGACGACGAACTTGTTGATCGAGGCCGAGCCGGGACCCGCAAATCCCTCCTGCACGAGGCTGTCGTACGCGACGGTGAAGTTCAGGTCCGCCACACCGTCCCCCCAGTTCCTCAGGAGATGGAGATCGGTCCCTCCCGTGCCGTACGGGCTGGAGGCCGGGATACGGACCGTGCGGCCGGCGTACGGGTCGGCGGTGCGGGAGGGGGACTTCCAGTCGTACACCCAGAGCGGCTTCGCGCCGAAGAAACTGAACGCGAGCGATCCGTGCGTTATGACGAACCCCGAGTCGGACGGCGCCGCCGGATTGTAATCGGAGAGCCTGACGAGAGAGGGGGTGTAGGGGAACCTGTCAAACCTCTGCCCGCCGGCGTTGTAGTCGAAAAAGAGGCGCCCCATGTTGCCGGAGGCTTTCAGCTCGCCCCACGTCAGCCAGAACGGCGCGCCGAAATGCTTCGGCTCCGATATCCCCGCCGCCGTGAGATAGATGACGCCGAGCTTCACGCAGACGACCCCCGCCGATCTGGTCGAGTCTCTCGGCACTGCCGTGACGCCCCAGTAGTCCATCGCCAGAGGGGGGGAGAGATCGACATTCGCCCCCCCGGCGTTTGCCGTGGAGGTGAACGTCAGGTTGGTGAACCCGACGGTCCCGTTGACGGGCCCCCCGAGGGCGATCTTCCCGCTGAAGTCGCTGAACCATGTGGCGCTCTCGACGAACTGCATCCGCATCTGCCGCTCTTTCGACTGCGCGTCCGCTTTAAAAGAGACCTTGAACGCCGTTTCACCGAGATAGCGAGGATTCGTCGACCAGGTGGGGCCAAGGTAGACCGGGTTGTCCTGCCCCTCGTATCGTGCCACGCGGATCTCCGTGTGGATCCCCGTCCCGATCACGTTCATCCAGGCGGGATAAACGGCGACGGCGGCGAAGAAGAGCTTCCGGGGATTGAGGATTGTCCCGTTGGGGACATCCTGTGTCCAGATTGTGAAGTCCCTGTGACCGATGGACGTGAGCGTGACCCCCTGCACCCGTTCGGCCTCGAGCGCCGTCTGCGGGGGGTACATCGTGGGCTGTGTGAACACGTTGCCGACAAGGGGGTAGTAGGGCCCCATGTGACGGGCGGCGAGATAGAAATATCCCTCCGCGCTCTTCCCCCCGGCATCCGGCGCCAGCGTGTAGAATCTCGGCCATCCCGCGGTCTTCGAGAATTCGCCCCAGGTGAAACCTCCCGGCACTTTCACGGCGCCGAAAAGGTCCATGTCGTTCTGCACGTAGAGCGTGTCGTAGGCGGCGCGGACAAGCCCCCCGTTTTCATTGCGAACGGCCGCCAGGGGAAGCTGGATCTCCCCCGAGAGGAAATGTCCCCCCTGGACGCTGCACGAGGCGATCCTGACGAACCCGTCGGGGGGGCGCATCACGACGAGATACCCGATCGGTTCGACGGTCCGGAATCCGAACGGCGCGGTGAGATCGAGCCTGGCCTCGAGGCCCGAGGAGACAATCAACCCGTTTGTGAAACTGTATTTCGCCTTCAGGTACCCCCGGTTGGAAAGGACGATATCCGCCGGCGGGTCCGGCGTCGTCCCGGACTTAAGGACGACACCTTTCCACGCGAGGCCGAGCGCGGGGACGACCGAGGGGTCGGAGTGCGTCGAGGAGAAGTCGACCGTGTATCCTTTCCCCGACACCTGGACACCCGTCTCACCGACGTAGAACGGTCCGAACGTCGAGTCCGGGACATTACTGTACAGATCGCACCCTCCCGTGATGTTCGTCCAGGGGAGACCGATCGAGGACCTCGTGCAGCCTGTCGCGCTGATGATGCAGGAGGGGAGGAGTATCGAGCCTCTCACGGTTGATTTCCCCGGCGTGATGACGAGTGAATCGATCGCCAGCGTAAATCCCGGGTCGATGTTGACCTCCGCCGGGAGCGGAGGAATGGCCGGCCGGGTCGGGTACCATGCGATCCCTTCGGTCAGTGTGACGACCGGCGCAAGCCCCCCCTTCCACTCCACGTCGCGGAACGCGACGCGGATCCCTTCAGGCCCGTTCAACCCTTTCAGGATATTGATGACCGTATAT
>DATJPH010000428.1:0-5728 GCA_035506475.1 Bacteroidota bacterium
AGTCTCTCAACGTCGGGGTGGCGTGCGGCATTCTCCTTGCCGCGCACCGCCGGCAGCACGGATGACTGGCCAGGTGAAACCCTTATGACGATCCCCCGCGGCTTTTCCATCGGACACTGGACCGATTCCCGTGCGCGCACCGGGTGCACCGTCGTGCTCGCCCCCGGGAAGACCGTGGGGGGGTGCGACGTGCGGGGGAGCTCGCCCGGCACGCGTGAGACCGCCCTGCTGGAGAGCGGGAAGAAAATGGATGAGGTCCACGCGCTCCTTCTTTCCGGGGGGAGCGCCTACGGCCTGGCGGCGGCGGACGGGGTCATGAAGTTTCTTGAAGAACGGGGGATCGGCTACCGAACACCCTGGGGAATCGTGCCGATCGTCCCCGGCGCGGTGGTGTTCGACCTCGGCGTCGGCTCGGCGTCCGTCAGGCCCGGCCCCTCTGAAGGCTACGCGGCCGCCTCGGCCGCCTCCGCCGCGGAGATTCCCGAGGGAGCCGTGGGAGGGGGAACCGGGGCCACTGTCGGGAAATGGGGTGGACCGGGACTCTCGATGCAGGGAGGATTCGGGCTTTCCTCCATGGAGCGGGGCCCTTTGATCGTCTCTGCCGCCTCCGTCGTGAACGCGCTGGGAGACGTGATCGACGACAAGGGGGAGATCGTGGCCGGCGCGCGCAACCCGGACGGATCGTGGTGCGCCGATAGCGATCCGCTTCGGACACTCTGGAGGGCCGCTCCCTCCTCGAACACTGTCCTTGTCGCGGTGCTGACGAACGCCATCCTCACGAAGGTCGATGCCAACCGGGTCGCCATGCGCGCCCACGACGGCATGGCGCGCGCGGTCAGGCCCGTGCACACCTCCTATGACGGCGACACGGTATTCTGCCTGGCATCCGGCGAGGTCCCGGCCGACATCGACCTGGTGGCCGAGATGGCCGCGCGCGTGACGGCGATGTCGATCCGCCGCGCCGTCACCGTAAGCCCGGCACCGTAGGGCGCCGATGTCCCGACTTACATCATACCTTCACAGGCTCAGGGAGCAGCTCGCGGCGCTTGCCCGGCACCCCCTGGCGCTCCCCGCCCTCTTCGCGGTGGCGCTCGTTGAAGCATCACTCATCCCGATCCCCCCGGACATCATACTGATCCCCCTTGCGCTGGCGCGTCCGCGACGCACATTCCTTATCGCGACGGTCTGCATCGCAGGTTCGATAACCGGGGCGATGCTCGGCTATGCGATCGGGGCGACGCTCTTCGAAGGGGTGGGGGAGAAGCTTATCGGACTCCTGGGTGTCGCCGGGGCGTTCGAGCATGTCCTCGTGCTTTACAGGGAGAACGCGATCTGGACGCTCCTGTTTGCCGGGTTCACGTCGATCCCCTTCAACGTCTTCACGATCGCCGCGGGATTTCATCATACGCTCGCCCCGCTGACGCTCCTGACAGGTGCAAGCATGGGGCGGGTCCTCCGGTTCTACCTCCTGGCGGGGGTCATCGTGGTCGGGGGGCCCGCCGTCCGCCGCCTGCTGGAGCGCCACCTGGCGTTGATCTCGGTGGCACTCCTTCTCCTTGTCGCACTCGGGTTCATCATCGTCAGGATCCTCTCGTGAAAAAGCCGGTCCACCCTGCCGGGCGGAGATCCCCCGCGCGCAGTGTGACGCTGGCCCGCGCCCTGTCGAAACTCGGTGTCGCCTCGCGGACGGAAGCGGCCCGCCTGATACAGCAGGGGGAGGTGAGCGTGAACGGATCACCCGTGCGGGATCCGCTCCTCTGGGTGGATCCTTCACGCGACGTGATCACGACAGGGGGGAGGCGCCTGCGGCGGACCACGTCGGTGTATCTCGCCATGTGCAAGCCCCCCGGCGTCGTGACGACACGCTCGGATGAGAAAGGGCGTACCACCGTCTACGACATACTCCCCGAGGGGCTCCCCTGGGTATTCCCGGTGGGGCGCCTGGACCGGGATTCGACCGGGCTGCTTCTCTTTACGAACGACACGCAGTTCGGGGAACGTGTGACCGGACCGGGGGGGAACGTCCCCAAAACATACAGCGTCGTCCTGGAGAAGCCTCTTTCGGCTTCCGCCGCCGGGGAGATCCGTGCCGGGCTCGTGCTTCCCGGCAACGTCCGCTGCCGTCCCGCGCTCCTTGATGTCGACCGCTCCGATCCGTGCTCGTGCCGCATCGTCATCACCGAGGGGAAAAACAGGCAGGTCAGGCGCATGTTCGAGGCTCTCGACAACCGGGTCGTCGCTCTCCGCAGGCTCTCGATCGGCCCCGTTTCGCTCGGCGCTCTGAAGGAGGGGGAGGTGAGGCCGCTGACCCGGGGGGAGATCACGCTCCTCGGCGGGCCGGGGAGGCCACGGGGGTCGAATGGCTGAGATCATCTCGCGCGCGATCGAAGTGTGCCCGTTCAGAATACGGAACGACAAACCCGAGTTTCTCCTCATCCGGAGGTCGGCCACGGAGCCCCGCTATCCGGGAATGTGGCAGTTTGTGACAGGAAGCGTCGAGGAGGGGGAAAAGGCGTACGAGTCGGCCCTCAGGGAGCTGAAGGAGGAGACCGGATCCGAAGGCGTACGGCTCTGGGCGGTCCCCTCGTTGACCTCGTTTTACGACGTGCGGACGGACAGGGTAAACCTCGTCCCTCAATTTGCCGCGCAATTCGAGCCCGGATTCGAGGTCAGGCTCTCGGCGGAACACTCCGCGTTCGAGTGGCTCCCCTACGCCGCGGCCATGGGGCGCCTGGTCTGGCCGGGGCAGAAGGCGTGCCTGGAGATCGTCCGGGCGTACATCGTCGGCGGGGAGGAAGCTTCCCGCCTCCTGGAGATCCCGCGCTGAAGGTCCGATCTTGCCTCTCAATGCGGTGTTCCGTACATTCCTCTGACATCCTCAACAGTCGACCCACCATATCGTTCCGGAGACCTACTTTGAGCGTTCTCGTAGTCGGTTCCCTTGCCCTGGATTCCATCGAGACCCCGTTTGGATCCGTGAAGGACGCCGTCGGAGGTTCCGCCACGTACATTGCCGCGGCGGCGAGCTACTTTGTCAGCCCGATCAGGGTCGTGGGGATCGTCGGCGGGGATTTCCCGGAGCGCGGCCTGTCGTTCCTCGAAGAGAGGAAGGTGGACCTCGAAGGGCTCGAGGTGGTCGCCGACGGCAAGACGTTCCGCTGGGCGGGGCGGTACCACTACGATCTGAACGAACGGGACACGCTCCTGACCGAGCTTAACGTGTTCGAACGATTCGATCCGAAGATCCCGGAAAAGTACCGCAGGAGCCGCGTGGTCTGCCTCGGGAACATCGACCCGGTCCTGCAGCGGCGGGTCCTCGACCAGATCGAGAAGCCGAGGTTCATCGTCTGCGACACGATGAACTACTGGATCGAGAAGAAAAACGCGGAGCTCAAAGAGACGCTCAAGTCGATCAACGCGCTCATCCTGAACGACTCGGAGGCCCGCCTCCTTTCGCACGAGCCGAACCTGATCAAGGCGGGACGGGTGATCCGCCAGATGGGACCAGGCGTCGTGATCATCAAGAAGGGGGAGCACGGCGCCCTCCTCCTGACCGACCAGATGGTCTTCTCCGCCCCCGCCTACCCGATGGAGAACATATTCGACCCGACGGGCGCGGGGGACTCGTTCGCCGGGGGTTTCGTCGGCTGGCTCTCGCGCACCGACGACGTGTCGGAGGAGAACCTGAAGCGCGCGGTGATCTACGGAAGCACGCTCGCGTCGTTCTGCGTCGAGAAATTCGGCGTGGAAGGACTTGCCGACCTCACCTATCTTCAAATCCAGGATCGTTTCCGTCAATTCCGCGAGCTCTCCCGGTTCGACGAAGACTGATCGCACAATGACGACGCTTGAGTGGGCGGACGGCACCCTCCGGTTCATCGACCAGACCCGCCTCCCCGCGGAGGAAGTCATTGTGGAGACGGCCGACGACCGCGTCGTCTGCGAGGCGATCCGGTCGCTGAAGATCCGCGGAGCCCCCGCCATCGGCGTCGCCGCCGCGTTTGCCGTTCTGCTTGCCGTCCGCCGCGCCGGCTGCAGGACGAGGGGGGAACTCCTTGACGCCGTCGATCAATCGGTGCGCGAACTCTCCGCCACCCGCCCGACGGCCGTCAACCTCTTCGCGGCGATGGCCCGCATGCAGGGGGCCGCGCACGCCTCCGGAGATCTCTCCGTCGAACACACGCTGGAGCGCCTCAAGGCCGAAGCCCTCGCCATCGAGCGTGAAGACATCGCCTCCTGCGCATCGATCGGCCGGCTCGGCGCCTCGCTCATCGCGCCGGGGTCGTCGCTTCTCACGCACTGCAACGCCGGTGCGCTGGCGACGGCGGGGGAGGGGACCGCGCTGGCCGTCGTGCGTGAAGCGGCCCGGCAGGGGAACGTCGTCCGTGTGTTCGTCGACGAAACGCGCCCCCTGCTGCAGGGATCCCGCCTGACCGCCTGGGAGCTTGTCAGAAGCGGGATCGAGACCGTTCTGATCACCGACAGCACGGCGGCGAGCGTCCTGCGCAGGGGGGACGTCCAGGCAGTGATCGTCGGCGCGGACAGGATCGCCGCAAACGGGGACACCGCCAACAAGGTCGGGACATACCCCCTCGCCGTGCTGGCCTCCCGCCACGGAGTCCCGTTTTACGTCGCGGCGCCGACCTCGACGATCGATCCGTCGCTCGGTGACGGGAGCGGCATTCCGATTGAAGAGCGGGACCCGGTCGAGGTCACGCATGTCGGCGGGATCAGGGTCGCGGCCTCGGGGGTCAGTGTGTTTGCGCCGGCATTCGACGTCACGCCCGCCTCCCTTGTGAGCGCCATCATCACCGAACGGGGCGTCCTGCGCGCGCCGTACGGGAAAACGATCGGCGCGGCAATGCGCGCCCCGGGCGGGCGGACGAAAGGAGCCCCCGGGTGATCGTCCGGTCTGAAGCGATCGTGCTCCGCACGATGAAATACCGTGAGACGAGCCGGATCGCCGTCCTCTACACGAAGGAGAGGGGGAAGATCTCCGTCGTCGCAAAGGGGGTGCGCGACGGGAAGAGCCGCATGGGGGGGGCCCTCCAGCCGATGAACCATGTCGTGGCCCTCTTCTATATGAAGGAATCGCGCGACCTCCAGCTCCTGACCCAGTGTGACAGCGCAGGTCAATTCCCCGGTCTGGGCACCGATCTCGACCGGATGGGAGCGGCGATGGCCGCCGTCGAGCTCACCGACGCCGTCAGCCCCGCCGAAGAACCCAACCTCCCCCTCTTTGAGCTCCTCCGCGCTACGCTCGATGCCGTCAGCCGTGCAACAAATCAGCCCGGAAACGCGTTATATTACTTCGAGATGCATCTTCTTGAGATCATCGGGTTCAGGCCCGATATGAGCCTGTGCGCCCACTGCCGCAACCCGGTCGACACCGGTGCGGCGGGGGATCTCCATATGTCCGCGGGGGGGATACTCTGCGCAGAATGCTCCCGGAAGGGGATGGGGAGTGAACTCCTCTCCCGTCCCGCCCTTGCGGCCCTCCGGCGGCTCCAGGAGGGGGGGGACCCCGCCTCGGCTACCCGCATGGTGCTGGGCGGCCGTCTCAGGGGAGAGATCGCCGGCGTCCTCCGGCGCCACCTCCTGGCACATGTGGAGGGGCTCAGAACTCTCAGGTCTGAAACTGTGTTCTCATCTTTACTATAGAGATAGCCCGGGGGCGCCGCCCCCCCGGCCCCTTCGGCGCGCATATCGAACAACAGAACAGGAGAAC
>DATJPH010000429.1:0-2963 GCA_035506475.1 Bacteroidota bacterium
CAGTCAACGCGTTAGCGCCGACAGAGGACCGGCCGAGCGAGACCCCCGCGATGTTCACGCTGTGTTTGGCCAGCACCGATCCGACCCTTGCGAGCATCCCGGGACGGTCCACATTATAGTATATCAGGAGATCCCCCTCGGGTCTGACCTCGAACCTGAACCCGTCGATCGTGACGAGCCTGACCGAAGAAGACCCGAACACTGTCCCGGCAAACTCCCTGACCTCCTTGTCGGTGACATAGCGGACGCTGAGGAGATTCGGGTAATTCCCCCCCTCCGGCTCGCGCATCTCCCCGACGGCAAGACCGAGCTCTTCGGCGAGAAAGGGGGCGTTGATGAAATTGACGGGCTCCGGCTGGCTGTGCGAGAGAACGCCTTTCAGGACCCCCGCTTTCATAAGCTCGATTGCCGAGGTGACGATGTCCCCGGAGGCGGCGATCGTCACCCTCTTCAGTTTCCCCGTGGCGAGCTGTGCGGCGATATGCCCGAGTTTTTCCGCAAGCGTAATATACGGCCGCACCTCTTCTTTGAGCGTCAGGAGCATGGCGCTCCCGTTGACGACGCCCGCGTAGGCGCGTCCGTGAAGCGCGTCTGCGATTTCGTGGGCAATCTGCACTGCCACCTTTTCCTGCGCCTCTTCGGTCGAAGCTCCCAGGTGCGGCGTCGCGATCACCCGGGGATGTTTCAGGAGCGGGTTCCCCGCGGGAGGCTCTTTCTCGAAAACGTCGAGGGCCGCACCCCCCACGTGACCCGATTCCAGGGCGCGGAGGAGGGCCCTCTCGTCGATTATCCCCCCCCTGGCGCAATTGACGACCCTGACCCCCTTTTTGCACCTGGCCAGCGTTTCGTCATTCAGGAGACCCCGCGTCTCGGGGGTCAGGGGTGTGTGGACGGTGATGAAATCGGCACGGCGGTAGAGCTCCGGCAGGTTGACGAGCTCGATATTGAGCCTCGCCGCGGCATCGGGTGCCAGCACCGGGTCGTAACCGAGTATCTTCATGCCGAGACCGAGGCACCGGGCGGCCACTTCCCGTCCGATCTTCCCCAGTCCCACGACCCCGAGCGTCTTTTCATAGACCTCGGTCCCCGTGAACTTCTTCCTCTCCCACTCCCCCCTCACGAGGCTCATATGCGCCTGCGGGATGTTCCGCGCGAGTGAGAGCATCATCGACACCGTGTGCTCAGCCGCCGACACGGTGTTCCCCCCCGGGGTGTTCATGACGAGTATCCCCTTCCGGGTCGCCGCCTCAAGGTCGATATTGTCGACGCCGGTCCCCGCGCGGCCCACCACCTTCATCCGCGAAGCCCGGGCGATCACCTCGGAGGTGACTTTCGTCGCGCTCCGCACGACGAGTCCTTCGTACTTGCCGATCACCTCCAGGAGATCCGCCGCGGGGAGTCCGGGCCTGTTATGCACCGTGAACCCCTCGCGCTCGAGTATGTCGATGCACGTCTGTTCAAGCTGATCGCTTATCAGGATCTGCATATCACCCCCCTGTCCGCTGTCCGTCAAGAAAATATCTGTGTGCCGCGGCTATCCCCGCACCCCTGTCAAACGTGCACCCGCAGGCGTCCAGCGCACGCTCAAGCGCAGCTGCCGCACTGATCATGTCCAGTTCGTCGAAATACCCGAGGTGGGCGATCCGGACGATCTTCCCGGCAAACTCACCCTGCCCTCCGCCGAACGTAACTCCGCTCCCTGAGCGGAGCGCCAGGCGGAACCTCTCCCAGTCCGTCCCCGGTGGGAGATGGACTGCGGTAACGGCGTCAGAAGGAGAATCCGAGAGAAGCGCAAGGCCAAGGGCCTGCACGGCCGCCCGGAGACCGCCGGCAAGCCGGCGGTGCCGCGCCCAGACGTTCTCAATCCCCTCTTCCCTGATCCTTGCAAGCGAGGCGTCCGCCCCCCGGATCAGCGCAATGGAGGGGGTCCAGGGGGTGTCCCCCCTCTCGGCAGCACGGAGAGCCCTGCCGAGATCGAAATAGAACTTCGGCATCGTGGAGCGCCCGATCGCTTCAACGGCCCGGGGACCGAGCGCCACAAAGGCGAGACCGGGGGGGAGCATCAGTCCCTTCTGCGATCCGGTGACGCAGACATCGACCTCCCACGCGTCCATGCGGAACTCCAGCGCGCCCACAGAGGAGATGCCGTCGACGCAGATGAGCGCCCCGGAGTTCTCCCTGACGACCCGGATAAGAGGAGGGAGGTCGAGCGCTGTCCCCGTCGAGGTTTCGCAGTGGGTCAGGTAGACGGCCCTTGTCTCCGGGTGCGCCCGGAGGGCCTCCCTCAGGGCTGCCGGCTCGACGGCTTTCCCCCAGGGGGTGCGGATCTCCACCGATTGAAGAGCGAGTGCCTTCGGCATCTCCACCCAGCGCGCGCCGAATTTCCCGCCGTTGACCGCGACGACCGTGTCGCCGGGCGAAAAGAGGCTGACGAACGTCGCCTCGACGCCGCCCGTGCCCGAGCAGGTGAGCGTCACGACGGGGGACCGTGTCTGGAAGAGGTATCCGAGGTTCGCTTCCACCCTCTTCAGGATCGTCCTGAATTCGGGGCTCCGGTGATGGATGAGGGGTTCGGCCATGCGGAGCGTGACGTCCCCGGGGACGGGGGTCGGGCCGGGCGTAAAGAGCCGGGGTTTTGCAGCCTCAGTCAAGGTGGGCGGCGATGCAGTGGAGGACTTCGGATTTACCGACACCGCTGACGGAAGAGACCGGGATGATCTCCTTGCAGTGGGCAAAACGCGCGAAGTGTTCCTTTGCCGCGGAAATGAACCGGGGCATCTTGCTCGCCGGGAGCTTGTCGGCTTTTGTCAGCGCGATGACGAAGGGGATGCCGTAGTAGTCGAGCCACCCGACCATCATCAGGTCGAGCTCCGTCGGCTCGTGGCGCGCGTCGATAAGCTGAATGACGAGGGAGAGTTCCTTGCGCGACTTCAGGTACTGTTCGATGAGCTTTCCCCAGCTGG
>DATJPH010000430.1:0-3643 GCA_035506475.1 Bacteroidota bacterium
TGTAACGTGTCCACCTCGTGGACACGTTCTCCTGTGACCATTTCCATTCGCCATCGGGCCGAAATCGAATAGGTGACGCTTGTGTATCAGGTCGGAGGATAGATCTCCTGAATGCTGGACGACGAGGCTGTAGTATTGCCCGCCGGGGAGGCAAAACTATGAACGAGCAAAAAGCTCCAGCGGAATTGCGCCGGGCAACGGGTCGTCTCTGGATTCTTAATCTTCTTCTCTGGACCCTCATCACACTCGTCCAGACATTCCAGAGTTATACAGGGGAAGCCTCGGAAGGGGGGAGCCCCAAATTCGGCGCAACCCTCATACTCCAGGTGTTCACGTGGTATCCCTGGGCGATACTGGCCCCTTTGATATTCCGCCGCTATAGACACGCCCCCCTTGACCGGTTCGTGAGCTCCCGGACACTCCTCTGGCTTCCCGCTGCCGCACTCTTCTCGGTACTTTTCGAGGTCGCCTGCCATACGTGGGGGATGCACTTCGTCTCCGGGGGGAAATGGCAGCAGATGCCATTCCTCGAGGTGTACGCGGTGATGCTCCGCTGGCTGTCGTTCCCCGCCGTCCTCGTATTCGCCGCGATCGTCGGGGCATCCCACGCGGCGGGATACGGCGCCAAGTTCAGGGAGAGGGAGAAGAAAACTCTCGAGCTGGAACGGGAACTCACCGAGGCCCGCCTGCACGCGCTCCGGATGCAGATTCAACCCCACTTTCTCTTCAACACGCTTCACTCCATCGCCTCCCTGGTCCGTGACAGGCAGGACGGTGCGGCTGTTCAGATGATCGCCCGGCTCGGCGAGCTCTTTCGATATGTGCTCGGAGGTACCGGCAAGAACAATGTGACGCTCGGGGCCGAGGTCGGGTTCGTCGAAAGTTACCTTGCGATAGAGCAAGTACGGTTCTCCGACCGGCTCCGTGTCACCATGGACGTCCCTGAGGCTCTCCGCGAGGCGGAGGTTCCCCCGCTTATCCTCCAGCCGATCGTCGAAAACGCGGTCAAGCACGGCATCGCAAAGCTCTCCGTTCCGGGGACGATCGACATCAGGGCCCGGAGGGAGGCGTCGGTCCTTCACATCGAGGTCGAAAACGACGGTCCGGGATTGAGTCCCGGCTGGGAGGATCGCGCACAAGAGGCGATCGGAATTCGGAACACACGGAGCCGGCTCGAGCACCTGTACGGGGAGAAACAGAAGTTTGAGCTCTCCGGAAACAGCACGGGACGTGTCGTCGCCTCGATCACGATCCCGATCGAGCCGACCGGAGCGCCGGAGGAGAAGAGCCGGTGAGAAAGTTCAGGGCGCTCATCGTGGACGACGAACCGCTGGCGCGGACGACGCTCCGGTTGCTCCTCTCGGCGGACCCTCGCGTGACGATCGCGGGAGAATCAGGGGAGGGGGCCGATGCGGTCAGGCAGATTCGGAAGAAATCCCCGGACATCCTTTTTCTGGATGTGCAGATGCCCGGCATGAACGGCTTCGAAGTGCTGGAGGCGGCCGGGGCGGACGCCGTTCCCGTCGTCATATTTGTCACGGCATACGACAGGTATGCGCTCAGTGCGTTCGATGCCGGCGCGCTGGATTATCTCCTGAAACCGTTCGACGATGACCGGTTCCGGCGGTCGCTCGAGAGGGCCATCCGGTCGCTCGAGGGAGGCGGCAGCGCGGAGCATTCACGGCGGCTTGCCGCGCTCCTTGAAACTCTCAGCACGCACGCCGCCGAGGGGGTGAAACCGGCAGGACGGCCATCGTTCCACCATCACCGGCTCCTCGTGAAATCGGGGGGGAGGATGATCGTTCTGAAAGAGGAGGAGATCGACTGGATCGCCGCGGCGGATTACTGCGTGATGATACACGCCTCTGGTGCAAAATACGTCCACCGCGAATCGATGGAGGCGCTCTCAAGACGGCTCGACCCCGCGAGATTCGCCCGGATACACCGCTCGACGATCGTGAACCTGGACCGGGTCCGGGAGGTCCGCCCCTCGATGAACGGCGATTTCATCGTCCTCCTCCATGACGGGACGAGGCTCAGGCTCTCCAGGAGCCGGAGGCACCTCCTCCGGAACCCTGGCTGAGCCTGTATTCCGGGCGGTTCACTGCACGCTATTGCGCTTGACTGCAAAATCGCCACCTTCCCGCCACACCCCACGTATATTCGTCAACCATCAAGCCACCACACAGGAGCGCTCCTATGAAGCAATTGCTCGTTCTTTTTGCCCTGTTCATACTTTCCTCCCCGGCGGCAATTTTCGCAAGCGGGAAAGGAATACCTCCCGGTGAGACGCAGGGGGCCCCCGTCGTCGTGAGCACCGCCTGGCTGGCCTCTCACATCGACGATCCCAACCTGATCGTATTTCATGTCGGGTCAAGCAGGAGGGACTACGCCAAAGGGCACATTCCCGGCGCGCGGTTTCTCTGGAGCTCGTCTCTCTCGACAACCACGGAAGACCTGACGCTGGAGCTTCCCCCCGAGGAGCAGGCGGATTCGGTCTTGAGGAACCTCGGTGTCTCGGAAGGGGCGCGCATCGTCCTCTATTTCGCCAACGGGAGCGTCACGCAGGCGACGCGGATGTTTCTGACGCTCGAATACCTCGGGCTCTCCGGGAAGGTCTCCCTTCTCGACGGCGGGCTTGACGCCTGGAAGGCGGAGGGGAGGAGTGTGACCGCCGGGGCGTCGAAACATGCCGCTGGTTCGTACGTCCCCCGGCTCCACCCGGAGGTCGTTGTGGACGCCGAATGGGTCGCCGCCCACCTCAACGACAATCGAGTGGCGATCGTCGACGCACGCGGGGCGCAGTTCTACCAGGGAAAAGGGGGCGGGATGCCCAGGGCAGGTCATATCCCCGGTGCGGTCAACATACAGTTCAGCGGCCTGGTCGATTCGACGAACCGGCTCAGGGATAAGCGGGAGCTCGAGAAGATATTCGAAGGCGCCGGCGTGAAGCCGGGGGTGACTGTGGTCTCGTACTGTCACATTGGCCAGCAGGCCTCGCTCGTCTATTTTGTCGCCCGTTACCTCGGGTATGACGCGCGGCTGTACGACGGATCGTTTGAAGACTGGAGCAGCCGGGATGACCTCCCTGTGGTCAATCCCTCAGAAGAAAGGGGAAAGAAATAGTGCGCGACAATTCGGTCTACTGGAATCCGTACGTGGCGGGAATTGCACTCGGGCTCGTTCTCCTTTCCGCGTTTGTCGTCGCGGGCCGGGGGCTCGGCGCTTCGGGCGCTTTTTCTAGCGTCGTGACGGCGGGCGCGATTGCGCTTGAGCCCGGCAGCGCACGCCAGAATCCCGCCTATGAACGGTATGCAGGCGACGCCACGGGGGGCCCGCTCCGCGACTGGCTCGTCTTCGAAATCCTGGGCGTGATCGCCGGCGGGTTCCTCTCCGCCATGCTCGCCGGGAGACTCCGCCTCGGCGTCGAGCGGGGGCCCCATGCGCGCGTCCCGGCCCGGCTCTTCCTGGCTCTTGGCGGAGGGGTGTTTATGGGATTCGGCGCGAAGCTTGCACGCGGGTGCACGAGCGGGCAGGCGCTCACCGGCGGTGCGCTGATGAGCGCAGGGAGCTGGGCATTTATGGCCGCGCTCTTTGCCGGGGCGTATGCTTTCGCCTGGTTCGTAAGGAGGGAATGGCGATG
>DATJPH010000431.1:0-2700 GCA_035506475.1 Bacteroidota bacterium
CGTACTCGACGCCCGCCGCCCCCGAGAGCGCGGGGGAAAAACTGAAGAGCACTTCCGGTGTGATGATGCCGTCATGGTTCGTATAGATGCTGTGAATCGTCGTCCCGTTCAGTATCTGCCCGGGGTCATCGTAGTGCTCGACGTCGTAATGCGCGGACCCGTTCGCCCGGATCGAAATCTGCGGCGAAGCTTCCCATGCAATTCCGGCCCGTATGTACTCGAGCCTGTCGGCGAGCCTCGCCTTTCCGGCCGATGCAGGGTCCGTCACGGCGCCGGGGCTCCCCCTGTCCGCGTCGGTATACGATAACGAGGCGCTGCTCCGGAGCTCGGGGCTGATCGTCCAATCCCCGCGCACGACCCCCGTCAGGAGCGAATAATCCTCCCCGGCCCGCGTCAGCGTCGTTTCCGTCCTGCCGTCGTTGAACTTGAAATTGTAGTCCCCCCGCCCCTGCTCCCGCTCGAGCGACCCGCGGATGCCGAACCCTTCTCCCCCTCCTTCAAGCCTGAGGGCAGAGCCGCTCGTGTGGCTCGACCCGAGCATCGTGGAGGCCGAGCCGTGCATCCCCTCCCCCGCGCTCCTTGTGATGACGTTGACGACCCCCCCGACGGCGTCCGAACCGTAGAGCGCGGAGGCGCCTCCCCGGAGGATCTCGACCCGTTCGACGGAGGAGGAGGCGAGGATCCCGAAATCCGCAAGCCCGTTCTCGAACGAGTTTGACCGCTCCCCGTCGACGAGGACGAGCGTGTGCTCCGGCGACATGCCGCGGAGCGATATCGTTTCGACGGACGCGCCCCCGCCGTACGCGCGGAGTGACATGCCGGGCGTCGAGGAGAGCGCGGCGCTCAGGAGCGTTCCGGGCATGGCGTCGATCGTCTCACGGCGGACGACGGTGACGGCCGACGGCGCCGTCGACGCGCTCGTCGCGCGACGCGTCGAGGTGACGACGATTTCATCCATTGTGTAGCTGCGCATGGCGGTATCAGGCGAGGCGGAGGCGTCTCCCGGAGCGGACGAGAAGACCGTGTGCGTGAAAAGAATCGGGAGAACGGCGGAGAACAAGCGGAGAGTTTTCATGATCGTCCTGTAATAATTGACCCCGTCATTCGCGGAGAACGACGGGGTCCAGGACGCCAGAGGCTGACACACCAGAGCCCGATCCTTCCCGCGAAGGGATTCAGGGAGAGTCCGGCAGGTCTCCTGGCTCATGGCGCTGTAGCACGCGGCGCCTTCCCGTCCAGACGATCGAGAGGACAGTGGCGTTCGCGCAGTATGCCATTTACAGTTGCGGGGCAGCTTCCGGTTTGAACGGAATTCCCTTTTCATCCCGCCCGGAGGCGGGACACCGAACGATGAAACATCGCCATCGAATATAAAGCGGCCCCGGGGCAATGTCAAGTCTTGCATCGCCGCATCGCACTCTCAACGGGCGTCGAGCGCGCTGCGGATGGATCGGACCCAGGCCGAGAGCGAGGCGGCATCTCCACCCCCGTCGATCCTCCGGATGAGCGCCGAGCCGATGATCACGCCGTCGCCGAGCGATGCGGCGTGCCTGGCGTCTTCGGCCGATGCGATGCCGAAACCGATCAGGAGCGGGTTTCGCACCGCGTGCGACCTGACGCGCGCGAGGAACTCCACGGGCGATCCCCTGGGGGAGCTCCCGGTGACCCCCGTCGTCGAGACGCAGTAGAGAAATCCACTCGATGCCTCGTCGATCGCACGCACCCTGTCGGCGGGGGTCGTGGGCGCGACAAGGAGTATCTGCGCGAGGCCGCGGGAGGCGACGGCATTCCTGAACCTCCCCGATTCCTCGAGCGTCAGCTCGGGGAGTATCACCCCGTCGACGCCGGAGTCGGAGGCGTCACTGAAAAACCGGTCAGCGCCGTAGCTCAGGATCGGGTTGACGTAGCCCATGAGGACGATCGGGACGGGGGACGATTTGCGTATCGTGCGGACGTCGTCGAGTATCGACGGGATGGTGACGCCGTTGGCGATCGCCGCTGCCGAGCTCTTCTGTATGACGGGTCCGTCGGCCAGGGGATCGGAAAACGGCATACCGATCTCTATGATATCCGCGCCGGAATCTGCAAGGGGAAGAACAAGTCCGGGCGTCGAATCCCGTGCGGGGTAGCCCGCCGTCAGGAAGAGCGCGAGGGCTTTCCTGCGCTCCGCGCGGCGGGACGTGAGAAGCTCTGTCAGGGAATTCATCGGCGCGGCGTCAGTGCATGTGTGCTGCGTAGGTTTCCATATCCTTGTCCCCCCTCCCCGAGAGGTTCACGACGACGACGTCGCCGGGACCTGTTCCGGGCATCAGTCTCTTGAGATGGGCAAGTGCGTGCGCGGTCTCCAGGGCCGGGATGATCCCTTCCAGCCTCGAGAGGAGCCCGGCGGCCTCCAGCGCCTCGGCGTCCGTCACCGAGACGTAGCGCACTCTCCCCGTGTCCTTGAGCGCGCTGTGCTCGGGGCCGACCCCCGGGTAGTCCAGCCCGGCCGAGATCGAGTGCGCGATCTGCACCTGGCCGTCCGGGTCCTGCAGGAGATAGCTGAGCGATCCGTGGAGGACCCCCGGCCGCCCCCGGGTGAGCGTGGCCGCGTGACGCCCCGTGTCGAGCCCTTCCCCCGCCGCCTCGACGCCCGTCATAACCGCCCGTGAGTCGAGAAACGGATGGAAGAGCCCTATGGCATTGCTCCCCCCTCCGACG
>DATJPH010000432.1:0-5852 GCA_035506475.1 Bacteroidota bacterium
CATCGTCGGCATCGTCGATGAAGTCGCCACCGGCGGCGGGGCCGTCTACCGCAAGCGGACATCGCGGGGCCGATGACCGTGGAGATCTCGATCGACATGCTCGTCCAGATGATTGTCAGGGAAGTCCTCGCCGAGCTCGCAAGGCGCGGGATTGTCCCCGGCGGCCCGCCGGGGGGGAATCAGGCGGTGCCCGCGCCGGGCGTCGTCCCCGTCGACATGACCGGGTACCGGACGCCCGTCCTGACGGAACAGCGAGTCCGGTCCCTTGGCCCGCACGTCAGGGAAATCAGCGTGCCCGCCGGCACGGTATGCACGGCCGGGGCACGCGAAGTATTGCAGCAGAGAAAAATGAAGCTCACGTTCACCGGCAACACACACTAGGAGGAACAACACCATGTCTCGAGGAGTGGCACTGGGATTTGTAGAAACGCGGGGGAACACCGGGGCGGTCAACGCCATCGATGCGATGATGAAGACAGCCAACGTCGAATTCGTCAAGCGCGTGGAGATCGGCGGCGCGTACGTGACGGCGCTCGTGAGGGGGGAAGTCGGCGCCGTGCGCTCGGCGGTGGAGGCCGGGGCGGAAGCGGCGGGCAGGATAGGCGAGCTCGTGTGCACGAACATCATTCCGTCCGCGCATGACGAAGTCTTTGAACTCATCGGCGTCGAAAAATAGGAGAAGAGCAATGAACGAGGCACTCGGTATTATCGAAACCCAGGGATTTACGGCCGGGATTCAGGCTGCGGACGCGGCGGTGAAAGCGGCCAACATCAAACTGGCCAAATGGGTGAAGGTGGGGGGCGGCAGGGTGGGCATCATCGTCCGCGGCGACGTGGCGGCGGTCAAGGCCGCCGTGGAGGCCGGGGTCCAGGCGGCCGGCAGGATCGGGACGGTCCATTCAGAAGTCATCATCCCGCGCCCGTCGGAGAAACTCCTGCCCAAATTCCCGCTCGATCCGATCAGGGCGGAAAAGAAATCGGCGAAATAACTGAACGAGGGCTCCGGTGGAAATCACTGATCAACAGCTCAAGGACCTGGTGGAGAGCGTCGTGCGCCAGGTGATCGCCAGGACGGCAGGCGCGGGAGCGGCGCCCGGTTCCCCCCCGGGGGGCGACTGGGGTGTCTTCGACGACATGAACGATGCCGTCGAGGCCGCCCACCAGGCGTTCCTGGAGTACAGGGGGCGCAGCATCCAGTGCAAGAAGAAGATTACCGACGCCGTCAGGCAGATGACCTACGATCACAAGGAAGAGCTCGCGCGGGAAACGGTGGAAGAGACCGGGATGGGGCGCGTGGACCACAAGATCGCCAAGCTCGTAAACGCGGCGAAGAACAGCCCGGGGGTCGAGTTCCTCCAGCCCCGGGCCTGGTCCGGCAAAAACGGTCTTGCGCTTGATGAGTACGCGCCGTTCGGCGTCATCGGGAACATCACCCCGAGCACGCACCCCGGCCCGACGATGATCAACAACATCATCATTCAGCTCTCGGGGGGGAACACGATCGCCTTCAATCCCCACCCGTCGGCGAAACGCGTCAATGCGAAAGTCATCCGGCTTGCCAACAAATACATGGTGGAAGCGGGGGCGCCGAGGAATCTCGTCACCTGCGTGGCGGAGCCGACGCTGGAGACCGCCAGGACCCTCTTCGGTCACCCTCATGTCGAACTCCTCTCGGTCACCGGCGGGCCGCAGGTCGTCGATCTTGCGATGACCTATCCGAAGAAGGTGATTGCGGCGGGCCCCGGGAACCCGCCGGTCCTTGTCGATGAGACCGCGGACCTGATGCTGGCGGCGGCCGAGATCACCATGAGTGCGAGCTACGACAACAACGTTCTCTGCATCGCGGAGAAGGAGATTTTCGTCGTCGGCTCCGTCTTCGAAGAGTTCATGCACGAGATGGAGAAGGCCGGCAACCTGCGGCTGACGACTGCCCAGATGGACGCCCTGGGGAAGAAGGCGCTGCAGCTCTCCGGGAAACACTGGCTGATCGGGAGGGACTACGTCGGGAAGAGCGCCCGTGTGCTCGGCGAGGCGATCGGCCTGACGGTCGGCGACGCCGTCCCGCTCCTGTTCGGTGAAACCGACCGGGAGCACCCGTGGGTGGTGGCCGAGCAGATGACATGCTGCATCCCGGTGGTCCGGGTGAAGGACTTCGACGACGGCCTCGCGGCGTCCATGAAGGCCGAGCACGGGTTCCGGCATACCGCGGGGATATTCTCCCGGGACATCAACCGCGCGACGCAGTACACGAGGATGCTCGACTGCGATATCCACGTCATCAACGGCGGGACACTGCGCGGCGACGGCGGCGATCTCGGGGAGGGATATTTTTCCCATACCGTGGCGACGCCGACAGGAGAGGGGATCTGCACGCCGCGCGACTTTGTGCGCAAGCGGCGCATCATGACACATGCGGCATTCAGATTCGTGTAATCACGTACGCTTCAATCGAAGGAGATACGATCATGGCAGGGAAAAACGCAATCGGGATTCTGGAAACAAAAGGGTTCGCACCGCTGGTCCTCGGCGCCGATGCCGCGGTGAAATCCGCGAACGTCGAGCTCGTCGAATGGCGGCAGGTGGGGAGCGGGTACGTGTCGTTCGTCGTCGAGGGGGACGTGGCCGCCGTCCGCTCCGCGATCGACGCGGCCAATGAGGCCGCCTCCCGCGTTGGCGAGGTGATGTCGCAGCTCGTCATTCCGCGCCCGGACGACGCCCTGGAAGGCACATTCAACCGCGGGGCCTGACACGATGATCTTCGCAAGGGTCATCGGAACGGTCGTCGCATCGCAGAAGGACCCGAACCTCAACGGCAAGAAACTCCTCCTGTGCAAGGAAGTGGACCACGAGGGGAAGCCGCTGAAATCGTACCACGTCGCCGTGGACGCCGTCCAGGCAGGTGAAGGGAATTTCGTTCTCCTGTCCTACGGGTCCGCGGCGAGGATGACCGACCAGACCAGGAGCGCGCCGATCGACGCGGTGATCATCGGGATCATCGACGACGTCCAGCTGACCCACGCGGTCGCGGGCAGAAAGTGAAACTCGGCATCGTGATCGGCGTGGTGTGGGCTTCACGGAAAGTGAAGGAGCTGGACGGGTGCAGGCTGTTCGTCGTCCAGCCGGTCTCCTCTCAGGGGGATCCCGTGGACACGGCCGTTGTGGCGGCGGACCCCGGGGGGCTTGCGGCCCCCGGCGACCGCGTCGTGTACGTGACGAGCACGGATGCGACGCAGGCGTTCCCGGACGGCTTCGCGCCGGTCAACGCGAGCATCGTTGAACTTGTCGAGGAGATCGCCTGATGTTTCTCGCCCGCGTCACACGCAGGGTGGTCTCCGAGCAGAAGCATCCCGCCTACCGGGGGAAGATCGTGTTCGTCGTCCAGCCCGTGCGGCCGGACGGGACGAACGACGGGAGCGAATGGGTGGCCATCGACTACGTGGGTGCGGGGATCGGCGACCTCGTGGTCTGCGGGGGCGCCCCGGGGGTCGCCAGGACCGTGTTTAACATCACGCTGGCGCCGATGCGGACGCTGATCATGGCGATTGTCGACTCGATGGAATTTCACGAGCCGGGACAGGACGACAGATGACACTTGCCGACATTGAGGCCCGGGGAGTCGTGGGGGCGGGGGGCGCGGGATTTCCCGCGCACGTCAAGCTGCAGGGGAAGCCCGGGACCATCATCGTGAACGCCGCCGAATGCGAGCCCCTGCTCCACAAGGATATGGAGGTGATCCTCCACCACAGCAGGGAGGTGCTCAGGGGGCTGGACGCCGTCATGGAGATCACGGGCGCGGCGGATGCCATCATCGGCATCAAGGAGAAACACGCGGCGGAGATTGCGATTCTTGCCTCCAGTGTGAAGCCGAACACGCGCGTCGTGCCGATCGAGGACGTGTACCCTGCAGGCGATGAAATCACGCTCATCTACATGACGACGGGGAGGGTGGTCCTCCCGGGCGCCCTCCCGCAATCGGTGGGCTGTGTCGTGCACAACGTGGAGACGCTCTACAACATCGGGGCCGGGACCCCCGTCGTTGAGAAGTTCATCGGCGTGGCCGGGGCTGTTGCCGAGCCCGTCACGGTCAGAGTGCCCGTCGGGATTTCGTACGCGGAAGTCCTCTCGCACTTCCGGATCACCGCGCCGCAGTACGTCGTCCGCTCCGGCGGGCTGATGATGGGCGCGCTCGAAGAGGACCTGACGACCGTCGTTTCGAAACGGACCGGCGCCCTCATTGTCCTGCCGGCCGATCACTACTGCGTCACGATGTACCGGCGGTTCAGGACCGACCACGATACGGACAGGATCGCGAAAGCCGGGTGCGACCAGTGCACGCTCTGCACCGAATTCTGCCCCCGCTACCTGCTCGGGCAGCCGGTCCGTCCGGAAACCGCGATGCGTAACCGGATGTTCACGCGCGAGGACCAGCCGATGCTCTTCCCGGGAAACCTCTCCTGCTGCGAGTGCAATCTCTGCACGATGTACGCCTGCCCTGAAGGGCTCGATCCCCGGGGAGCAACGGTGATAGAGAAACGGCTGGCCCGCGAGCAGAACCTCCGGTGGACCGGCAGCGGCGTCACGGTCCACCCGATGTACGAGTACCGGAAGGTCCCGACGCAGAAGCTGAAGCAGCGCCTCGATGTGCTGCAATTCGCCGACGAGGGACCCATGCGGGGGATCGAGTTCAATCCCCCCTCGGTGCGCGTGCCGCTCAAAGAGCACGCCGGTGCGCCGGCGCAGCCCGTTGTGAAGAAAGGCCAGACCGTGAAGAAATACGAGCTGATCGCGAAGGCCGGGGGGTCCGTCTCGAGCAACGTCCACGCATCCATCGACGGCACGGTGACGGAGATCGCGCCCGACGCTGTCCATATCAGGAGGGGATGATGTCGACGGGGAACGCGATAGGGATCATCGAGCTCGGGAGCATCTACAAGGGGTACGAGGTCCAGGACGCCGTCCTGAAGGCGGCGAACGTCGAGAAGATCGTTGCGCGGACGATCTGTTCCGGGAAGTTCTTCATGGTCGTGCGGGGGAACGTCGCGGACGTCGAGACCGCTATTGCGGTCGCGTCCGAGGTGGGGGGGTTTTCGGTCGTCAACCTCGCGACGATACCGAACGTCGACCCCCGGGTATTCCCGGCGATCGCCGGCTGCACGGTGATCGAGCGGGTGGGCGCCGCGCGCGTGGGCGCGCTCCTGATCCTCGAGACGTTTTCGGTGGTCTCGGCGATCAAGGCCGCCGACCTGGCGGTCAAGGAGGCGGAGCTGGATTTGATCAGGGTTCACGTCGCCATGGCGGTGGGGGGGAAGGGCTTTGTCGTCATGACCGGCGATATCGGCGCACTCGAGGCGGCGGTCAAGCCTGCCGTCGAATACTGCCGGCAGGAAGGCATGCTCGCAGGGTACGCCATCATACGAAATCCTCACGAAGATGTCTTACGGGAATTACTCTAACGAAGGAAGCATCGCAATGACGAACGAATGGGATCTCCGCAAACAGATCGTCGAGATCGGCAAACGGATCTGGACGCGCGGCTACGTCGCGTCGAACGACGGGAACATCTCCGTTCTGCTCAACGACGGGGAAGTGCTGACCACCCCCACCGGCGTGAGCAAGGGGTTCATGACGACCGACATGATCATCAAGTGCGACAGGGCCGGCAAGGTGATCGCCGGGAACAGGGACTACCGGCCGTCGAGCGAGGTGAAGATGCACCTGGACATCTACAGGGAACGGCCGGACATCAGGTCCGTGGTCCACGCGCATCCTCCGTATGCAACGAGCTTCGCGGTCGCAGGGATTCCGCTCAACAAGTGCGTGCTGCCGGAAGCGATCATCGTCATCGGCGCCGT
>DATJPH010000433.1:0-3735 GCA_035506475.1 Bacteroidota bacterium
CGTGGAGCCCCGGGCCTTTCAGGTCATGGAAGTAATTGTACTGGATCACGTTCCCCTGCCATGTCCAGTCCCTCCCCACGTGAATTGCGCCGGCGTCTCCCGTCTCCTTCATCAGGTGGTGGAACTCGTTGTATTCTATGATGTTGTCATTTCCTCTCAGCGTCATCCCCTCGAACGGCGCATCGTGTATGAGATTGTGCGCCGCCCTGTGGCCGACCCCTTCCATGACGACGGCATACTGGCCGGTCCTGAGCCACTTGCTGTACTCGTACATCGTGTTGTCCTCGGCGTAATGTCCCCCCGGCGTCAGGGTTTTCCTGTCCCCGCCTCTCATGAATATGGCGCCCAGGCCCACGTCGTGTATCGTGCAGTACGTGATCCCGTGGTGAGTCCCCCCGTCGATGATCGCGGCGTCGCCCCCCAGGTTCGTCAACGTGCATCCTGAGACGATGTTGTCGTGTCCTCCCCTGATCCGTATTCCATCCCCCCGGCTGCACGTGAATGTCATCCCTTCAATGCGGGTCCACGAACAGCTGTCCAATCCTACGAGCGGCTTCTCGAGTATAGAGACCTCCGCCTCCCTGACCGTCGCAGGAGGCCAGAGGTAAAGAAGTCCGCGGGACCTGTCAACGTACCATTCGCCGGGGGAGTCGAGCTCTTCAAGCACGTTCAGGAAGTAATACCTCTGGTTTTTCGTATACCCGTACCAGTGATGGGGGGGACGAAGGGTGATCTCCCGTCTGGCGGTATCGATCGACTGGATCCTCTGGTACGAATCGCTCCAGTCGAATGTCCAGTAGCCCTGCATGAATATATCGTCGCTCGGTCCCCATCGGGAGGGTTCGTTCCCGTCGTACGTGATCCGTCCGAAGTGTCTCCCGGCCGGGACGCCGTTATACCTTTTCTCCCTTTCAAGCCCCGCGTTGTACATCGAGTCGCCGCTCTGCGGCACGTCGGCGATGTGAAGCCACCCCTGGTTGGGATAGCGGGCGACGGTCATCCTCCTCCCGTTGACGAAGAGCTCCATCGGAGGTCCGCCGCGCTGGGCGATGTCGCCGTAGGATGTGATTCCCTGCGACTTGAGGTCCGTGACGATAACATGTTTCGCCGCCGCAGCGCCAAGCCGGGCGCGGATGGAGGGATCCGTCACCGGGCGGAATCCCGTCACCGTACGCCCGCCGCTCAGGAAAACCTTCTCTCCACGGTATGCGCGCCAGATCATCGGCCGGGAGCCGGTGCCTGAGTCGGCGGCCGTGAGCTGGAACGTGTCGTACACGGTGTACGTGCCCCCCCGCACGTTGAGCGTGGCGCCGCCGGAGAGATCGCCCCTGCTCTTCAGCGCCCGGAGCGCATCGCGTGCGCCGGCGAGCGTCCGGAACGGCCCGTCGGTGTTGCCGCTGTTCGGTGCGGCGAGCTTCCCCGACCAGGAATCATTCCCCGAGGGGGAGATGAAGAACTCGTTGCCGCCGGTGGAAGCAAGCGTGAATGCCGCGGTGAGCGGCAGGAGGAGAATGGAAAGAACGAGGCGGAGAATCATGTTGGCGCCTGTCATGGGATTCGACTCGGATGTGAAGAACGGTGGGCGGGTCCTGCAAATTGAATATACGCATCCGGCCCGCTCTTTGCGAGCGAAGCAACCTTTGAACATTCCCGGAAATGCACTATCTTTCAAAGGAATTCCCTTCGTCCCCATGAAGTCCAAAGAACGCGTCCTCACGGCAGTCAGACACGGTATTCCGGACCGCGTTCCGATTGACTATCTTGCCAACCCCGGGATCGACGGCCGTCTGAAGGAACACTACGGACTCCGCGCAGACGACGACGAAGGGCTCCGGCGCGCGCTCGGCGTTGATTTCTACGAGATCATCCCGCAGTACACAGGACCGCCGCTCCACGGGGAAATCCCCGGGCGAAAGATCGACATCTGGGGAATCAGAACCCGGTGGGTGGAGCATGATGCGGGGGGGTACTGGGACTACTGTGATTTCCCCCTGAAGGATGCGGACGAGGAGACCGTCGCGCGGTGGCCTCTCCCCTCGGCCGACGATTTCGACTACGCTTCCGCCCTGGCGGAGTGTGAAAGGAAAAAAGAGTACTGCCTCCTCATCGGGAACCCCGGCGCCGGCGATATGATCAACACCGCGGGGATGATACGGACGATGGAGCAGACGCTTCTTGACTTGATGACGGACGAGCCCGCGGCGCTCCTGTTCATCGACAGGAAAAACAACCTCCAGATTGAGGTCTATGGCAGGATGCTCGAGATGGCAAAGGGGAAGCTCGACATGATGTGGCTCGGCGAGGACCTCGGGACGCAGCGGGGCCCGATGGTCAGCCTGGAGCTCTACCGGAAGCACATCCGCCCCCGCCACCAGAAATTCGTCGACCTGGCAAAGAGCTTCGGCATTCCCGTCATGATCCACTCCTGCGGGTCGAGCAGCTGGGCATTCGACGATTTCATCGAGATGGGGATCGCCGTCGTTGACACGCTCCAGCCCGAGGCGAAAGACATGGCGCCCGCGTACCTCAAAAGGCGTTACGGGTCCCGCCTCGCGTTCCACGGGTGCATATCGACGGCCGGGAGCGTCGTTACCGGATCCCCCGCGGATGTCGTCAGGGAGGTGGGGGAGACGCTGGAAGTCATGATGCCGGGGGGAGGGTACGCATTCTCGCCGACGCACATGCTGCAGGACAATTCACCGACGGCGAACGTCGTCACAATGTATGAAACAGTGCACAGGCTCGGACGGTATACATGAACAGCTGGACGATGCGGCTCATTATTGCGAACGTGATCGTCTATGCGCTGAGCCTCGCGGCTCCCGGGCTCATGGACGCGATGATGCTCGTCCCGGCCTATGCGCTTCTGCGCCCCTGGACGCTCATCACGTACATGTTCATGCATGCAAGCGTGAGCCACATCCTGTTCAACATGCTCGGCCTCTTCTTCTTCGGCCCGCGGGTCGAGGAGGAGCTCGGTGGCGCGCGCTACCTTGCCCTCTATTTTATCAGCGGGCTCATGGGTGCCGTCCTCTCGTTTGTGTTCACCCCGTTCGCGGCGATCGTCGGAGCCTCGGGGGCGATCTACGGCGTCTTCCTTGCCTTCGCGTACTTCTGGCCCCGGGAGCGGATATTCATCTGGGGGATCGTCCCCATCGAGGCGCGGTGGCTGGTGGTGGGGATGACGGCTCTCTCCCTGTTCGGCGGGCTCGGGAGCGAAGGGAACATCGCCCATTTTGCGCACCTGGGAGGGTTTGTCGGCGCATATATTTACCTGAAGCTGATCGACCGCCGCATACACCGCGCCCAGTTGACGGCAACGCCACCCGCGGTCTCCGTTTCCAGGGGCGCGGTCGACCGGTGGTCAAAGATCGACAGGACGAAACTGCACGAAGTGAACAGGGCCGAGCTCGACAGGATCCGCCTGAAGATGTCGACGCAGGGCGTTGAGAGCCTGAGCATGCAGGAGATAGCGTTTCTTGACCGCTTCAGCGAAAACCTTCAATGACGGAGACACAATATGAAATACATCGCCGCAGGCCTCTGCCTGCTCTGCACGCTTCTCCTCCCGGGCCGGTCAATGGCTGAAACGATCATCCCCTACAGAGTGCACACCACCGTCCTCCCGAACGGACTGAAGGTGATCATGATCCCGATGGAGTCGCCCGGCCTTGTCGCCTACTACTCGGTCGTCCGCACCGGGAGCAGGGACGAAGTGGAGCCCGGGAGGTCCGG
>DATJPH010000434.1:0-2987 GCA_035506475.1 Bacteroidota bacterium
GCTGATCGGGTGATCCGCCGTGGCAACGTCCGCGGTCAGCATGGCGTCGGGATGCTCCTGGAGCAGCGTAATCGGATACTCGGGCGTGACCGGACCGAAGAGCGCGACCCGGAGGGCAGTCTGTTTCCACGCGCCGGTGTCGCTGAAGAGCCGGATTTGTTTCGCCGAGAGGCATTCCCGCATCCCGAGCGTCACCGACATGGGGGGTACGAACTGATAGGCTGCGCCAAACGTCCGGTGGGCCAGGGCGAGGATCGTATCGGGATTGTTCTCCTGGATCCGGATGGTGGAATTCCTGAGTTCCTCGATCGACAGGAGATCGTATGTCTGGCGGCGTGCCTGGTTGTAGGCGACGTGGCCGTCCTGCCCCCAACCGCCCAGAGTGATATCGACCGGCGCTTCATTGATCCTCTGCGCGACCTCGCGGATGTTGTTGCTGTTGAGCCATACACGGTTTTCGGGCTTCACGGCCAGTGCCGGGTCGATCGGATCGTAGAACTCCCGTTCCATGGTGCCCCGGAATGAGTACGGGTGTTGCCTGGGGAGCTCGTGCCCCTGCCAGTCAAGACACTCGTCCATATGGAAGACCACCAGACCTTTCAGGCTGAGCCGCTGCCTGTTCACAATCTCCGCGAAAGGCCGGTAGTAACTGCCGGGGCCGCAGGGAACGATCGCCCGCGTTTGCAGGCCCATCTGGTTGTTCTTCCGGATGACCGCGCAGAGCTCTTCCGCCATGGTTTCACCCAGCTCGGCGGAATTCCTGCACAACCGGAAAGGAATCCGCAGATCCGGATGCCCCTCGAGGAACGATGCCGGTACGCGGCACCAGGTGTAAAGTTCTTGCAGAGTTATGATTGCCATGAGCTAGCCTTGTCTGATGTTCTTTTGACCGGGTACGGCATCCGGCCATGCGTTCGAATCCGGACTCCATGCACTCCTACAATGCCATTTCCCCACTGCGCCCTTCATTCAGCAAGGAGAGCAATGGAGACCATGGCACAGACCATCCCGCAGATGATCACGGGATGGGGAACCACCGAATAGAGAATGAGCGACAGCACAACCGTGACTACCGGCGCCAGCGACATCAGCGGGACAACGATGATCGCCTTCCCGTAGCGGATGGCATAGGCGAAGAACAGGAACCCCACTGCGTTAAGCAGTTGCACAAGCAGCGCCGAGTACATCCCCGTGAGGCCCCAGTTGACCTGTGCGGAAAAATCCGTCATGATAAGGGCAATCGGCGCGAGAACCAGTGAGCTTGCCATCAGGTAGAACGTCACGCTCTCCGCCTTCATGTTTCCCGTCTTCCCTGAATCGCTGGCAAATTTCATGATGAACGCCTGGAATCCCCAGAGCACGAATACGACGACCGCCAGCAGAAGCCAGAAGTACCCCTTCACCGCCGTGCTCTCGGGCGGCTGGTACGACAGGAGGCCGATCGCAATCAGCGCGAGCACGATTCCCGTCCATGCACGCCGCGATGCTTTCTCCTTGAGAACGACGACGGAGAGCGCGACAGTGACGACAGGGTAGAGAGAGATCAGCGGAAATACGATATACGCCGGACCCAGCCGCAGGCACTGGAAGAGGATCAGTTGACCGCCGCAGCCCATCAGGCCGGCGCTCATGCCGAGGAGAATCGACCGGCGGTCGAGGTCCAGGCGCCAGCCGATGGTCCTGAGCGCTATGACGGCAACCGGAACCATCGTCATGGCCCAGGCGACATACCCGAGCGTGGCAGGAAACCCGGCCTTCTCCGGCAGCTCAATGAGAGCCCCCCAGACGCCCCAGAGAATTGTGGTCAGCGCGGCATGCAGGAGCCATGTCCTGCTCGCCACGGGTGCCGCCACGGCGGCCGTTTCCGATGGACTGTCGTGTGTCACGCGCTATCTCGCTATTGTCTTGACGAGGAGGTGGTTCTTGAACGACACCCCCAGTTTGGCCGCGGGGCCCCTGACGGTTCCCAGCGTGATCTGGTGTTCGTAATCGATGACGGAATACTCTTTCGGCTCCAGCCCCCGCAGCTCCACCTCTCCCTGGTACGACGGTGCGTAGAACGCGTAGTACATCGCCTCCTTCGCCTGAACCGCGTGCGCCTCCGGACGGTCGAAGCCGATGTCATAGAGGTCGCCCCGGTACGCCCCGCGGGGCAGGGGATTTTCATTCGAGATCGTGATCCACTTCCTCCACTCCTTCTCCCGCTCGGGAGTGAGGCTGACGTCGCCGCTTTCGGTGTTCATGTAGATGCCGGGGGGATAGACGAACTTCGTGCCGATGACGCCGCCGACCCCGATTGTGGATGCGAAGTCAGAATGTCCGTCGCTCAGCTCGACATGGTCGCCGTAGAACACCGAATGGGATCCCGTCAGTGCCTTGAGTGTTTTCCCCTTGATCCGGATCTGCCATGACGTGTGCGGGTCGGATGCCACAGTTTCGTTCATGTAGGGCATCAGGTAGAACGACTGGTTGGTTCCGCACGGGCAGATCTCAATCTTCGCATTCGGGTTGACGCTCAGGGCGGTTTCATACACCATCCTGTAGAACGCCGGGAGCGCTTCGACCGATGCCTCCGGGTAAGGATGATTGTGCCCGGCATTGTAGCACGACGGGACGCAGTTCTGGTTGTTCCCGTCGATCTTGAGCCCGTCAATGCCGTATGACATCATTCGCATCACCTGGCGTCGCGAGTGTTCCATGACCTGGGGGGACGCCGGACAGAGGAAAAACGCCTTGAAGAACGACGGCATGAATCGCGGCGAGCCGTCCTCGGTGTAGATGAGGTATTCCGGGTGCTGCGCCAGGAGATCCGTCTTGAACGCAACCGACAACGGCATCCACCAGAGCTGCAGCTTGAGCCCGTAGGAATGGACCTTCTCCACGAATTTCCGGAGATCTTCCTCTCCGCCGGGGAACCTCGTCCTGTCCGGAGCGAAATCACCCAGCCCGACGTACCAGCCCATGTCAAGCACAACCCACGTGAGTCC
>DATJPH010000435.1:0-3085 GCA_035506475.1 Bacteroidota bacterium
TCGAAGCGACCCGCGCGCTGAGCGCGGTGCCGGATGAACCGTCGTAGAGGCGGGCCAGGCGCTGGAGCTTCTCCCCCCCGGGAAGGATCGATCCGCGCTCTTCGAGCCCGATCCGCATGAGGAGCTCAAGTCTCCTGTACATCGCATATGCGGAGGAGAGGAACGCCCTGTCGCACGGGAGCTCCTGCGGCAGCCATGACTGCCGCAGGACCGCACCGATCTTCCCCCCCCGTATCTCCGGCCTCCGGCCGCCGTATGTGAGCTGGAGCATCTGTGCCACGAATTCGACATCTGCCATGCCGCCCGGCCCGAGCTTCAGGTCCGTCGCATGAGCCCTCCGCGTCCTGGTCCTCGACTCCATCGCGCGGCGCATCGCGACGATCGAGGCCCCCCAGCCCGGAGGGAGCGGCGAGTCGTACACCCACGAAGAAACGAACGCCGACACGTATCCTCCCACGGCCGCATCACCGGCCACGAACCGGAGACGGGTCAGCGACTGGCGTTCCCAGAGTGAAGCGCGGGCCGCAAGGTACTTCGCGTAGGCGGAGGCCTCAACGACAAGGGGGGCGCTCTTCCCCTCGGGGCGGAGCCGCACGTCTGCTTCATACAATCTCCGGCCCGACGTCGATCCGGTCACCCCCGACAGTATCCGCGCGGCACGCTCCTCAAGGAGAGGCATCGCCGACCGGCCTGCGTCCCCCGCCACGAAGAGGAGGTCGAGGTCCGCGTCGAACCCGAGCTCTTCCGTGCCGAATTTCCCGAGCCCGAAGACCGCAAGGGGCGGGAGCCGCTTCTTCCACTTCGGGCCTGCGGCCTCGCAGGTTGCGGCGACGATCGACGAGGCGACGCCCGAGATCTCGGATGTGAGCGCATCGAAATCGGTGAACCCGAGCAGGTGGCGCACTCCTGAAAGGAGTTCATGACGCAACTTGAAGGGGGCAATATCGGCGGGAGGCACCGGGGGGATTTCGGCCGGCAGTGCGAGTCCCTCCCGTTCCGACGAGATCAGCTCAAGGAGGAGCGGTTGCCTGCCAAGCTCGCGGGCGAACCTGGGGCTCACGCCGCAGATCGTCAGTATCAGTTTCCTGAATGCCGGATCCGCGCACTCCGCATAGAACAGGTGCGGCAGCCTCTGTGAGGTGGCCAGCAGCGCCACCGAGGCAAGTGTCAGGTCCGGGTCAGGAGTCGAGGCGATCCCCTCGAGCAGAAGCGGGGCAACCGCGCCGAGGGCCTCGGCGTCCCGGGCGGCGGCGCCGGGCATCCCCGCGGGGGCCCCTCCCCGGGCCAGCAGCTTCACGTCCCTTGCCGCCTGGCGCACGTCGTGAAACCCGAAGCCCCCCAGCGCTCTCACGAGCGAACGTTCCTCGCACCCGGCGGCAATCACCGCCTGCAACGAACCGGAAGGCGTTGCGGGTTCACCCGAGAGGACCTGGTTGAACACGGAGCGGACGGCAGCCAGGTTGACGTCGAGAGCGCGGCGGAGCTCGCCCCCGCCGGAGAGCCCCGTTCTCCTGGCCAGGACCTCGAACGCGCGCCGGTCCCGGGGAAGCGTATGCGTCTGCGTGTTGAGCATCATCTGCAACCGGTGCTCGATCGTCCTGTAGAGAACATACGCTTCACGGAGCGTCTCATGTTCTTTCTTCGAGATCAGATTGTGCATATCGAGCGCCGCCAGGGCCCTCAGCGTGTTGGGCTCCCGCACAGCGGGGTTCCCCCCTCCGTTGATGAGCTGGAGGGTCTGCACGATGAACTCGATGTCCCGGATCCCGCCCGCCATCAGCTTGATATTGGGCTCATCCGCCACGTCGGCTTCGATCCGCGATTTTATCCTGGCGATGGACGCGGCAGGCTGCTCGGCGAGCCTCCGCGGAAAGACGAAGGGCTCGAGAGCACGGAGGAACTCGCGTCCGAACCCGGCGTCGCCTGCGACAGGACGGGCCTTGATGAGCATCTGCCGTTCCCAGATCTCCCCGCGGGATTCGTAGTGCGCCAGGAACGCCCCCGGCGAGAGCGCCAGCGGCCCCGCGCCCGCGTTCGGCCTGAGCCGGGTATCGACCCTGTAGAGGTGCCCCTCGCTCGAATGCTGGGAGAGGTTCCTGACGAGACGCGCGGCGAGTTTGTTGAAGTAGGCATGCGCCGCAGGCGCCTCCGCGTCGGTCCGCTCGCTGTACACGAAGATAATGTCGATATCAGAACTGTAGTTCAGTTCGCCCCCTCCAAGCTTCCCCAGGCCGATCACGCTGAACGCCCCGCCCGGGGAGGGTTCGCCCGCATCGGCGATCTGGGCAACGGATATCAGGAGTGCAGCGTCGAGGAGAGCGTCTGCAAGGATGGAGAGCTGTTCGGTTGCCGAGAGGAGGTCGGCGAACCCCAGGATGTCCTGGGCGCCGATCCGGAGGAGCTCCCTGCGGTGCAGGCGCTTGAGGGCATCGAGCCGCGCGTCCGATCTCCGGAACGTCTCGAGGACCCGTTCGATCTCGGGCCGGAGGTAGGCGTCGTTGACCGGTGTCGTGAGGGCACCCGTGGAGGTGAGCCACCGAAAGAGGGCCGGTTCACGGACAAGCACATCGGCGAAATACTGCGAGTGCCCGAAGAGGCTGAAGAGGAGGTCCCCGTACGCCGGGTACTGAAGGATGTCGTTCAGGAGCGCCGAGGTGCCGATGGAGGCGGCGATAAATCTCTGGAAACTCGTCAGCGCGAGGTCCGGGTCCGCGGAGGACCTGAGCCCCCGGAGGAGGGCTGCAGAAAAGTCCGGGAGCGTGAAGCGGGTCCCCGAGCGTATGAAGACTTCATGGAGCTCCTTCATGCCCCGGTCCGCAGCGGAGGGATTGGAGAAGAGATCCGGGGGGATATCACGCTGAGTCATGCGCAATAGTACAAAAAAAACGGCGGAATCTCCATCCGTCCTCCCCCGGAAAGCGGTTGCTTTTCCCTCGACGCGTCGCTATATTTTCGCGGAATCTACACGCGCGCCATTCACTGTTCCTGACATTCCGCCATGACCAAGCTCATCGCCCTCTACCGGAAACCCTCCGACCCCGCAGAGTTTGACAAACATTATTTCGAAGTCCATATCCCGCTCGTG
>DATJPH010000436.1:0-2771 GCA_035506475.1 Bacteroidota bacterium
GCGACGGCGTTCATCATGACGTCGATGCTGGAGGGGGTCGTCAACGGGGGGACGGGGAGCCGCGTGAGAGATTACTTCCAGCTCCCGGCGGCGGGGAAGACCGGCACGACGACCGATTTTGCGGACGCGTGGTTCGTGGGGTACACCCCGCAGATCTCCGCGGCGGTCTGGGTGGGGTTCGACCAGCCGGTCGTCCACTTTACGAACTGGGACGGTCAGGGGGGGAGGGCGGCGGCGCCGATCTGGGGCCGGTTTATGCGGTACGTCTACGACGATCCCTCGATCGCCATGCCCCTGGAGTACTTCGAGCGTCCGGCGGACGTGTACGCCGATTCGATCTGCACCGTCACCAAGAAGCTGGCGACGCCGTACTGCCCGGACAGGGTCGTCGAGTATTTTACGGACAAGACCCGGCCGGGACCATGCGACGTCCACACCTCCGCCGACTGGCGGAAATTACAGCAGGGGCCGGGGAAAGTGAGTTACTGAGCGAATCATTCACTGCTCCGGTACGTATAAGGAAGAACTACTTCCAGGGAGCGTGAATGAAGTACTTTGTGACCGGGGGGACCGGGTTTATCGGCAGCAGGCTCGTCCGTCAGCTCCTCGATGCTCGCCACTCGGTCGTGGCGGTGGTGCGGGATCCCGCAAAGGCTGCAGGGCTGCGCTCGCTCGGCGTGGACCTCTGGGCGGGCGACGTAACCGACAGGGAGAGCATGCGCCTCCCGATGACGGGTGTCGACGGCGTGTTCCACGTGGCGGGCTGGTACAAGGTCGGCGTCAGGGACAAGTCGGCGGCATACTCCGTGAACGTCGACGGGACGCGGAACGTCCTCGGGTTGATGAAGGAGCTCGGGATCCCGAAGGGGGTCTACACGAGCACGCTGGCGGTCTTCTCCGACACGCACGGGACGCTCGTCGACGAGTCCTACCGTTTCTCGGGCGAGCACCTGAGCGTGTACGACCGGACAAAGTTCATCGCCCACTACCACGTGGCGGAGCCGATGGTCCGGAGCGGGCTCCCGCTTGTCATCGTCCAGCCGGGACTTGTCTACGGCCCCGGGGACACAAGCAGCCTCCGCGACACGCTTGTGAAGTTCCTCGCAAAAGGCCTCCCGATGCTCCCGGCGGGGACGGAGTTCACCTGGGCCCACGTGGACGACGTCGCGCGGGCGCACATACTGGCGATGGAGAAGGGGAAGCCCGGCGAGTCCTATATCATCGCCGGCCCGCGCCATTCGATCATCGAGGCGATGGAGATCGTCGCGCGCATCAGCGGCAGGCCCGCCCCCAGGATTCACGTCCCCCCCCGCGTGATGAGGGCGTTTGCAGGGACAATGGGGATCGTGGAGAAAGTGATTCCCGTTCACGAGGAATTCTCCGAGGAATACCTGAGGATCAACGCGGGCGTCACGTATATCGGGGACAATGCAAAGGCGCGGCGGGAGCTCGGGTACAACCCCCGGCCCCTGGCCGAGGGAATGGCAGAGACGGTGAAAAGCGAGACAGGACTCCTCGGCCTCCGCCGGGCTGCAGAAGCATAGGCTCCGGCACAATTCATCACAGGCCACGACAATGTCCTTCCGACCTCTCCACCCGGGGATCTCACTGATCGCCGTCGCACTCCTTTCCTGCACCTCGCCGAAGCACCGGGAAATTCAGGGCCGTCCCCAGGCGGCGAGCCCCTCGTTCGTCATCGATCTCCGCGGCGGTTCCCGCATCGTCGGCACGCCTCTCCGGAACAACTTCTCGCTCAGCTCCTCTCACGGCCCGATCGGTTTCACGCTCGACCAGGTTTCGTCGATGACGTTTTCCGATTCCGCAGGGAACGTGAGGATCGAGTTCCGCAACGGCGACATCCTCGCAGGCTCCCTCAGTCCGGATTCTCTCCCCGTGGAGTTTGCCGCAGGGAAGTTGACGCTCCCGGTGTCATCCATCCTCCGTATCGCCTCTGCCGGCTCCGAATCGAGTCTTGCCATGGGCCTCGTCGCCCACTACCCGCTTCACGGCAACACGAAAGACGTCAGCGGGGAGGGACGGGACGGGAAGAACTTCGGGGCCGTTCCGGCACCGGATCGTTTCGGGGTTCCGGGTCGCGCCCTGGAGTTTGACGGCTCGGGGGCGCATGTCAATCTCCCCGACGGGCTCATAGACCCTGAGGGGAAGGAGTACACATTTTCGCTCTGGGTCCTGACACGGTCTTCCAGTGTCCCCCGCGAGGCGCTCTATATCGGGGCGGCCACCGCTGAGGTGAGCATCTGGAATGACCACGGCAGGTTCATATTCGGTCCGGGCGTCGTCGACGCCCTCATGCATGAGGCTTCGGCTCCCGCGACGGAGAATGTCTTTACCCATCTCACCGCGGTGTACGTCCGGGGCACATCGGCCCGTCTCTACGTGAACGGGGAATACAGGTCCACGGCAAAGCTTCCCGACCTCCCTCTCCGATCAGGTCTCCCGGAGTATTCTTCCGGAATAGGAACGTACGCGCCGGAGCATCCGGAACACGGGCGGAGGTTCGGGAGATTAAACTGGTCCGGGTCGATCAGCGATGTCCGCATTTACAATCGCGCGTTAAGCGATGAGGAAATCCGGCTACTGGCGCAGGCGAATGATTAGGGCCAATTAACAGATTATTCTTGCAATCCTGTGTGACGTGGCGCGTTGCGCCTTGAGCTGGATGTGTGTAGGTTGAGTGTGCAAAGGATAGTTCTGATGCTGCATGGAGTACCACTGTTATTGCAAGGTGCAATCTTGGGTTTTGCTGAACG
>DATJPH010000437.1:0-4815 GCA_035506475.1 Bacteroidota bacterium
TCTCGATCTGCCGGAAGTGCATCACTCAGCGTGCGCTTCCGGCAGACGTGCGCCCGGGATCGGGCGGCTCAGCTCCTGAATGACCAGGAGAGTTCTCTCCAATTTCCCTCTTCAGCGGACCATTGTCAATTGCACGCCATCAATTCCCCTGAAATCCCCGCGAAGCGCTGCAAAGGGATTCACACATATTAGGCGATTTTCGAGGTATCTATGAAGACGTCACAAACGACACTGGCGATCCTCGCCGCAACGCTCCTGATCGGCTGTTCCCACACGACGGGAGACGGCCCGTCAGCAGGGCTTGAAAGGATTTCCGCGGAGAGCGTGCGGAAGCACATATTCTACATCGCATCGGATGCGATGAAGGGGAGGAACACCCCGAGCCCCGAGCTCGACACGGCGGCCGCGTTCATCGCCAGGGAGTTCGCCCGCGACGGGCTCCGGCCGGTCAACGGATCGTACTTCCAGCGCGTGTTCCTCAATATCGTGAGCCTGGGAGAAACGAACGCGTTCCGGATACGGACACGATCAGGCGAGAAGTCGTACGAAATTAAGAGCGAGTTCTCCCCGTTCGAGATGACGGCAAACGGGAGCGCGCACGGAGAGATCGTCTTTGCAGGCTACGGCATAACGGCGCCCCGGTACCACTATGACGACTACGCAGGCGTCGACGTCCGGGGGAAGATCGTCCTGGTCCTCCGTCATGAGCCGGGGGAGGAGGATTCGACCTCCGTGTTTCTGGGAAAAACTCCCACGGAATACTCCGGCGTGGATACGAAGGTGAGGACCGCGATGGAGCACGGTGCTGCCGGGGTTATCGTGGTGACCGATCCGCTGAACCACGCGTCGCTCGCCCCGCGGGGATTCCCCTGGCCCTCCCTGTCGCGGATCATACCGAAGGATGCTCTTCCCCTGACGCTCGGGGAGGATGAGAGCCAGAAGATCCCCGTCGTCCACGCCGGAGAGGCGGTCATCAGGGAGCTCTTCGGGAGCGTGGATTCTCTCCGCGCCCTTCAGCTCCGGATCGACAGGAGTCTCGTCCCCTGTTCCGGGGCAATAGCCGGCACAGAGGCCTTTCTCCAGACGAGCACCGAGGTCCGGGACATGTCCGCCAACAACGTCGTCGGGCTTCTCCCCGGAAGCGACACCGCGCTCTCATCGGAGGTTGTCGTCGTCGGCGCCCACTACGATCATCTCGGCTACATGAAGGAGCACGCCCCGGGCGCACGCTACATATTCAACGGTGCCGACGACAACGGCTCGGGGACGTGCGCGCTCCTGGAGGTCGCCTCCGCCCTCGGCGGTCTTCCCCGGGCACCGCGCCGATCCATCCTCTGCATCGCCTTCTCCGGAGAAGAGAAAGGGCTCTTCGGGTCCGAGTACTACGCACGCCATCCCCTGTTCCCCCTGAAGAACACGGTGGCGATGCTCAACATGGACATGGTCGGCATGAACGGCGAGGATTCCCTCTTCCTGATCGGCGCCGAAGGGTCGCCCGACATCGCCCGGATCGCGCGCGAGCAGGATGCCCGGGTCGGGCTCGTCCTTGTCGATCAGAAGCTGACGTCGGGGGGGAGCGACCACATGTCATTCATGAAGAGGAACATCCCCGACCTGTTTTTCCATTCCGGCCTCGAGGCGGTCTACCACACGGTAAACGACCGTCCGGAGCTCATCAACACGCGGAAGATCGCACGCACGGCAAGCCTCGTGTTTCTCACGGCATACCGCATCGGCAGTGATTCAACTCACTACAGGTACTTACCTGTCACAAGTCCACTGGTGTTCTAATTTTCAAGGAGTCCCCCATGCAAAGGTCATCACGCACGATCCTCTTTCTCTTCCTGGCGGGAGCATTCCTCACGGGCACGCTCCCCGCACAGGAACAGTTCTCGCTCCAGTACAGGCTCGAAAAGGGGAAGGTGTACAGGTTCGCCGATACGACGCTCGTGAAGTCGTCCCAGGAGATGATGGGGCAGGAAGTCAAGTCCACGTCGACCGTCCTGACGACGACACGGCTGGTCCCCGCGGAGATCAACGCGGACGGATCGACCGTCATCACGGTGTCGCCCGACGTCATGAAGATCAACATCAAGAACGCGAGGATGGACACGACGCTTGTTCCCCAGGAGATGATCGGCAAACGGACCCGCCTGACAATCTCGAAAATCGGTGAGACCCTCAGCAGGGAGATCGTCGATTCCGTCAAGATGTCGGGCCTGGCGGCGCAAACGGGGCGGCAGGACATGGTCAGGCTCCACGTGATGCCATCCAAACCCATCATGATCGGGGAGAAGTGGGCCACGTCAAAGCCCGATACGTTCGACGCGCAGGGAGGAAAGATGGTCACGGTCTCCACCGGCGAATCCACGCTCCTTGCCCGGGAGAAGAAGAACGGCGTTGACTGCTTCAAAGTCACCTACACGGGCAAGCTCGTCATCACGGGGAAGGGGACGATGAACGGGATGGATTTCTTCGTCGAGGGGAACGGCGCGACATCGGGGACGTATTTCATGGACGTCAACTCCGGCATGACGGTTGAGGAAGAGTCGCAGTACAACGTGGAGTCCACCGTCGCAATCACCGGCGCACAGAACATGACGATCCCCGGCTCCCAGTCGGTAACCGCACACAGGAGACTTCTGAAGGACTGACCGGTATGAAACCCGCCATGCGCGCCTGTCTCGCCACGGTTCTCGCTCTCCTAGCCATCGACGCCCGGGGCGGAATCTCCGGGCAGGAATACGCGGAACGGCGCGCACGGCTTGCCGCGCTTGCGGACACGGACGCCGCGGTCGTCTTTCACGCGGCTGGATTCCGCGTCCGCTCGGGGGACGTCAGCTATCATTACCGGCAGGAGAGCAACTTCCTGTACCTCACCGGGTTCACCGAGCCCGACATGACGCTGATGATCGTCCCCCGCGGGGTGGCAGTCGGGGGGGTGTCCCGGCGGGTTCTCCTGTTTGCTCCCGCTCCCCGCGCCAGTGCGATACGGGACTCCGGCACGTTCCGGGACGGCGCGGTCCTCGACGCCTCTGCCTTCGATGACATGTTCCGGGCCGTTGCCGGCAGCGTGAAGTCGTTGTACCTCTCCCCCGTCGAACCTGCGTTCTTCAACGACTGGATCAACGACAAGGCGATCTTCCTTGACCAGGAGGCGAGGCAGCGCCTCCGCGACAGGTTTCCCTCGCTCAGGATCAGGAATGCGGGACCGCTCGTCACGCCGCTCCGGGAGCGGAAGTCAGCGGCGGAGCTGGACCTCATCCGGAGCGCCATCCGCATGACGGGGGACGGGATCCGCCGCGCGATGACCATCTGCCGACCCGGAGCGATGGAATACGAGCTCCAGGCCGCCGTCGAGTACGAGATGTACCGGCAGGGGGCGGATTACACGAGCTTCCCCTCGATCATCGGGTCCGGGCCGAACTCTGTCAACCCCCATTACGAGGAGAACCGAAGGGCAATGCGCCCCGGGGAGATCGTCGTTGTGGACGTGGGGGCCGATTTTGACGGTTACTCGTCCGACGTCACGCGGACACTGCCGGTCTCCGGGACATACACCCGCGCGGAGAGAAAAGTCTACGCCACGGTCCTCAAGGCACAGGAAGAGACCATACGCATCATCCGCCCCGGCCTCGCCTGGTCTGCGCTCGAGGCGAAGGCCCGGTCAGTGCTGGCGGAGGCCGGCTTCGGACGCTACATGCCGCACGCGGTCTCCCACCACGTGGGGATCGATGTGCACGATACCGGGTCGCTCGATACGCTCGCGGCGGGAATGGTGATCACCGTGGAACCGGGCATCTACGTCCCGCTGACCGACACCGCGATGGCCCCCGAATACAGGGGATTCGGCGTCCGTATCGAAGACGACGTGCTCGTCACGCCGGGGGGATCGGAAGTCCTCTCCGCGGCCATCCCCAAGGATATTGCCACGATGGAAAAGCTCGTCAGGGCGGGAAAATCGGAGAAGGAACTCAGAAGTTCTTCGCGAACGCGTCCGTGACCGTGTACACCACGTGCGCGACGTCGTAGAGGGATCGCCGCAGGAGAAGCAGATCACGCCCGCCCGCATTCGTGTAGTGCACCTCGTACGAATCGAATGACGACGGGGTGGCGAGTACCTGGAGCGCCGAAAGCGAAAAAGGGAGACCGAGCGAATCCAGTTCGAACGCGCTCCCGCGCGATGTCCACCGCACAGGCCCGATCCCGTCGGCAAACCAAACGGAATCCAGGAGCGCAACAGCGGAGCCCTGGAAAAGTGTGACCCCCCCCGTGTCGACGGTCTCGGCAAGGTAGACCGACCGCGTGAACACAAAGCAATTGACGATGGGGGCGCCGAACGCCGGAATACGGTCTTCCCCCGCATAGTGTGTCTCCACCGTGCACGTCACCCTGTCGCGGAGCGTGTGTCCGGAGACCATGGGAACGGTGAACGTCGAATCATATCCAAGAAGCGTAGCCTGCGCCGCGTTCAGATTCAGATCGACGAGCGTATTCCAGAGAGGAAGCGCCGGGTAGCCCCCACCCGACCGCGCGGAGGGATCGTAGATCAGAAGCTTTCCCCCCTCCAGTGCCAGCGTCACCGTGTCATGCCGCTCCACGCCTCCCGCCCACGATGTCGTGATCCCCGCCGTGGCGGCATCTGCAACGCCCCCGATCGTCCGCCCTGTCGAGAGCACCTCGACGTCGTGCTGGTATGACGACACCGGGTTGTGGTTGTCGTCAAAATTCTGCCGCGCATACGAGATCACCTGACCGGGAGAAAACGCAAACGAGGGAGGGACCAGGCTCCGCGGGCCCGTGGGCGAGTTGGTC
>DATJPH010000438.1:0-4660 GCA_035506475.1 Bacteroidota bacterium
GTCGTCAATTCGGGATACGGCTACGCAGATTATATCCGGCAGGCGTTTGCCGTCCCTTCGGAACGCCCCCCGTTCGTCCTCCACCCGAAATCCGACATACTGGCCCACCTGGATAAGATGCTCGCCTACACCGCAGCGACGCTGGAGGGGCGATGGGAGTATTCGGACGAGCAGACGGGCGCCGTGCGGATCAATTCCAGGTGGGGTGTGCAGTACGACATGGAGCAGATACTCGAGCACGCCATCGTGCACATCCTCCGCCACAGGAGGCAGATCGAGCGATTTCTCGGGAGGTAGCCATGCGGGGACGGTATTTCACGGTGGGCGCGTTTGCGCTCATTCTGTCGTCGGGAACGGCGGCGGGCCAGACGACCGGCCCCGCCGGGCGGGTCAGCCTCGCCACGCTCGACAGCGCGCTCGGTCGATTGACGCAGATGCATGAGATGATCAAGCAGATGCATCCCCTGCTTGCAGACCTGCACCCGGTGGCGATCGTCGAGGGGGATTCCCTTATGATATTCGACACCGGTACGGACGGCACATCGTACCATTTTCAGCTAAAGGCCCCCGTCCCGTTCCCCATGCAAAAAGGGATCAGGGCTTCGTTCCCCCTCAGCTCCTACGGGAACAGGCCCACCTGCGTCGTAAGCCCCGAGGTCTTCGAGACCGCGGGAGGATACGCAACCATTTTTCATGAATTTGTGCACTGCGCGCAGGCGCTCTCGTGCGAGAACTCGTTGAAGGAGAAACTGCACGTCGCCCGGGCGGCTCTTGCGGCAAAGGAGTATTCGTGGGAGATCAACCGCAAATTCCCCTACAGCGATTCCGCGTTCGCGGAGGCCTATTCCCGTTTCCTGAGTTCGCTCCGCGACAGCACCCCGGGGGACGTACAGAGCGCATGCCGGGATTTGAAAAAGAACCTGGCGCCGGATGATTATGAATACCTTGTCTGGGTGGAATGGAAGGAAGGACTGGCCCGCTATTTTGAGAACCGGATCAGGCGCTCGTGCGGCCTTGAACCGAACCTGGCGGGCCGCGACAGACCGTACGACAGGGTGAGTTTCTATTACGGCGGCGAGTCCCTGATCAGCTACATCGCCGCTCACAATCCGGATGCCCTCCGGAGCCCCGAGAAGCTCTTCGGCGTGATGTTCGCTCCGGATAGTGAACGCTAAGACCCCGGCGCAGGAGCGATCCGGAGCCCGGCGGTGCGAGCTTTGCAAGTCGCGGCAAAATCCGGTATTTTTCAGACGGAATGACTGAACCGGCCACGACACAGGCAACGCGCGTCCTTGTCATCGAGGACAACCCGAAGGTCGCCCGCATGCTCCACCGCGGGCTGACGGACGAGAAGTATGCAGTCGATACTGTGCCCGACGGCAAGGAAGGCCTCACGATGGCACAGGCCGGGAACTACGATCTTCTCATCGTCGACGTGATGCTCCCCGGCATGAACGGTTTCGAACTGACAAAGTCGTACAGGAACTCCGGGGGAACGACGCCGATCCTGATGCTGACCGCCAAGACCGCGACCGACGACAAGGTGGCGGGGCTCGACAGCGGGGCGGACGACTACCTCACGAAGCCGTTTGCGTTTTCGGAGCTCCTGGCGCGGATGCGCTCCCTGTTCCGCAGGGGGGGGCTGGACAAGAATACGATTCTCACGTTCGCGGACCTGGAGCTCGACACCGTCTCGCACAAGGCGAAGAGGTCCGGGAAACCGATCGAACTCACGGCCAAGGAATACGCGCTCCTTGAGTTCTTCCTCCGCAACCAGGGGAGCGTCCTGAGCAGGTCCATCATCTCCGAACACATCTGGGACTACAGCTTCGACACAGGAACGAACCTCATCGACGTCTACATCAACCACCTCAGGGCGAAGATCGAAGCAGGCTTCCCCGGCAAGCTGATCCACACCGTGCGCGGCGTGGGTTACGTCCTCCGGGAGGAATGACAGCGTGAAATTCCGGATACAGTCCATACGGGCGCGGCTGACGCTCTGGTACACCCTCCTCGTGCTCTCCACGATGCTCCTGTTCGGCGCGCTCTCCTACTACTATACAAGCAACACCCTCTCGGAAAACCTCGACCTGTCCCTCAAGAACGAGGTGCGCTGGGTCCGCGAGTTCATCCAGCCGCAGGAGTCGAAGGTGAAGCCGGGGAGGCGCTCCATCGACACGATGATCAGGAAGCGGGCCGGGCAGCTCCCCCCGGGACAGGAGGCGGCCGCGCAGGACTCGACCGGCGAGTCGGACGAGATCTGGAACCAGATATTCAAGCACACGCTCCAGAGCCCGAAGAAGATCTACATCCAGTTCGCCGACAGGCGGGGAACGATCATCTACCGGTCGTACAACCTGGGGACCGACAGCCTCGTCTTCTCGGACACGGTGGCGCTGAACGCCACGATCCTGACCACCGGCTGGCTGAACGGGGAGCCCGTCAGGATCGCCCTGGCGCGCGACAACGTTTACACCTATCTCGTCGGCTATCCGCTCTCGGAGGTGCGGGACCTCCTCCAGAGCCTCTACGTGATATTCCTGGTTCTCTTTCCGATCGCGCTTGCCGTCTCGGTGTTCGGCGGTTTCGCACTGGCCAAGAAGTCGCTCGCCCCCGTGGACGACATCACGACGCGCACGCGGCGGATCACCGCGGAGAGCCTCGACCAGACGCTCCCGATCACGGCGAGCGACGACGAGATCGGCCGCCTGACGCTGACGATCAACGAGATGATCCGGCGGCTTCATGAATCGTTCCTCCGGATCAGGCAGTTCTCCGCCGACGCCTCGCACGAGCTCCGGACCCCCCTGACGATCGTCCGCGGGGAGATCGAGATCGCGCTCCGGAGCCCGAAGACCCCCGAGGGGTACCGGCGGGTCCTCGAGAGCACGCTGGAGGAGATCCTCCGCCTGACCTCCATCATCGACAACCTTCTCACGCTGGCCAAGGCCGACAGGGGGCTCTACCGCGCCGAGTTCTCGGAGGTGGACATGAAGGTTCTCCTGGAGGAGCTGTACGAGGACAGCTCCATACTGGCCGCCGAGAAGCATATCCTTGTGACGCTCGACGCGGGGCCGCCCATCATCATCGTCGGCGACAGGCTCAGGCTCCGGCAGCTCTTCCTTAACATCATCGACAACGCGATCAAATACACCCCGGAGGGGGGAAAGGTCTCCCTGGTGCTGGAACGGCACAACGGCTCCGCGGTCTTCCGCGTGAGCGACACGGGGATCGGGATACCGGAGGGGGATCTTCCGCGAATATTCGACAGGTTCTACAGGGTGGACAAGGCGCGCTCGCGCGAGATGGGGGGGACGGGGCTCGGCCTCTCCATCGCGAAATGGATCGCGGAGCTTCACAGGGGGACGATAACGGTGAACAGCGAGGTATTGAAGGGGTCGGTCTTTACGGTAACGCTGCCGCTGAACTGATTGCTTCGCCCTGAGGAGCGGGCTCGCAACGACGTGGTTTCTTCGGCTTGCTTCGGGGCACGCCGGAGGCGTGCCCCGAAGCAATGACCACTCAGAAGTCGGTGCCGAGCGAGAAGTAGTACTTGGGCGGGGAGAAGGTATGCACGTCCCACGCCCACGCCACATCGAACCGGACGAGGAATGCGAGGAAGAATATCCTTGCGCCGGTCCCCATCCCCATGAGCAGATCGCGGGAGACAAGGTTGCCGTTCTCGTCACGCGTGAACGCGACGTAGTCCCGCCCCCTGTCCCACGCCGAACCCATGTCGAAGAACATCACCCCCGCAATGCTCTGCAGCCCGATCGGCAGCGGCCCGGCCTGGAGGAAGGCGAAGAGCGGGTAACGGAACTCGAAGTTGAACAGCCCGTATTTCGAGCCGATCTGCGCGTTGTAGTCGTACCCGCGGAGCGGGACGCCGGCCTGGAGGAATATATAGTCCGACGCCTGCGTGAGCGGAATGTAGTCGTTCGTGAACGTCCTGTTGATCCAGTTCGACGTCCCGCCGACGATGAACTTCTGGGGGTTCCCCCCGAAGCTCCCGCCGCCGGCCAGCCGGAAGGCGAGGCTGTAGTTGCGGCCCAGACGGAGATACGTCCTGTAGTCCCCCGTCGCGTTGATGAAGCTGATGCCGCTCAGGCCGAACCGCGGGGTGCCGAAGAGGGTGAACTTGTACCGGGAGCCGAGCATCGGCGCCGTGTATCCCCAGAGCGACGTGTCGTGCGTGTAGGAGAGCTGGGGGACGACAACCGTCAGGTTCTCCGAGGGGGCCTCCGTGACCTCCATGTTCTCCTTGGAGATCGTGAACCAGTTGAGACCCATCTCGAGGCGGTCAAACCTGTTTATCGGATACAACGCCGAGAACGTCGCACCGTACGTCTGGAACCGGTAGATGCTCCCCCCGTACTGGTCCAGGAGGGCGATAAACCGGGCGCTGTGGAATCCGCCGATGCCGAAATCGACCCGGTTCGGGAGGTAGTAATACTGGAGCGCAAAGTCGCTGTTCTTCAGATCGAGGAGCAGATTCGTCGAAAAGATGATCTGGTGGTCCCCCATCAGGTCGCTGAAGGCCATGACCGTGGACCCGGTGACCCCGTAGAACGTGTCGTATCCCGCGTTGCCGTAGACGATGTCAGGGGTGAAGTTAAGCTTGTACTTGTTGACCTTGTAATGTCCCTCTTTGTCGACGTTC
>DATJPH010000439.1:0-7035 GCA_035506475.1 Bacteroidota bacterium
AAGGAGAGCGGTTGCCGCGCCGATCCCGCGGCTGCCGCCGGTGACGAGGAGGACCTTGTTCGCCTCACTCATTGAGCATCTGTTCGGCTCTCTCCCTGATGTCATCCGGGTCCGCGGGCTTGCCGCTGAACTGCCCCCGCCCTGTCGGCGCGAAGATCTTCCCGTCTTTCTCCAGCTTGAATAACCCGAGAGACGTCGCCTTGAGCGTGTCGAGGTTCAGGGCGATGAAATACGGGGCGGCGGCGTCGTTGAGAAGTGCGGCGGCCTTCCCGTACTCTTTCACCACGCCCGTGAGAAACTCCCCGGCGTTCATGCTCGAACAGACGAGTGACCTGTAATGGTCGTCGAACCCGTTGGAGACGAAGCACATGTAGACGAGTTTCATTGTCCTCCCCCCTTGTGAAGTTGCACTGCACCTCCTGCTCACGCAGGAGCGAACTCCTTCCCCAGTGTATACGCCCGCTCGAGGTAGTTTCTGCGCGTCTCATCGTCCGCCACAGGCACGCGGTAAAAGTAGACGTGCTCCACGTTCCTGACGCCCGGGTAGCGCAGTCCCCAGTCGTCGATCATGCGTGTCATCGGCCCCTCCAGGGCGGACTTGTAGTCCGCTTCGCTGAAGAGCGTCGTGCTCATGACAAGCGCCTTCTCATGGTGCAGGAGCGGGACGCGGCCTCTCACTTGGCCGTTCCAGCCGTCGGAGGTCAGTGCGTACGCATCTCCGTAGCTGAACACCCTCTCGAACCATCCTTTCAGTATCGCGGGGAAATGGAGCCAGAAGACCGGCGCAATGAACGCGAGCCCGTCAGCAGCATGCAGTTTCTCCCACTGGGCGATGACGTCCTTCGGCCTGTGTTCGTGTATAAACCGTGCCACCGCCGCGGAGTCCTTGTTGCGAAGCCACTGCGACGCAATGAACCTCTGGATTGGTCCCCCCGCCGCATCGAGCACCCGCTGCTTGAGGTTCATCCGGTCGAGTATCTCCGCAGGCATCATTTCATGCACGTAGCTCGCAAAATCCTCCATCCGGAAGACCGGATCGAACCGGATTGCATACAGGTCGACGACCTCGCTTTCATGCCCGGCGTCTTTCAGTCCCTTCGTGAACTGTTCGAGCACGGCATGGCAGAATGACTTCGGGTTCGGATGGGCATAGACTGTGAGTATTCTCATGGCGTGACCCTCCCGGGTGAATCTACTGATCGGTTCCACGAGAGGCAACATGCGGATGGCGACGATTCCGGCACGACCATTCCGGCCGTGAAATGGCCCTTCCGGGATGGGGAGAGTTACTATGGAGGAGTTGCGGGGACCTCCTTGAGTGGTGGTCATCGAACGCCCGGATGTGCCTGCGCGTTACCGGAGATCGATCTCCGCGCTGCATCCCGGGCAGACGAAGTACTTCGTCGATCTCTCTTCCTCGTCAGGGAGCAAATTGGCCGGGCATTTGGGGCAGTCTATGGCAGGGGGGAGGAGCGACATCCCCATTTCCTTTTTGTCAGGACCTGTGATTCCTCTTCGGAGAACCCGTCCCCGTTGATGGAAAGTCCCTGATTGTCGACTTCGGTTTCCTGCGGCTGCGGCACCTGGGCCGGGGCATCGAGCGCTTTCCCTATCATCCCCGGTGCCCCGGTCACGGCAAATGAGAATATCCCTCCGAAGATACCGCGATAAATATCCCCCTCACGTCACGAGGCGCTTTCCGGGGTGGATAAAATAATCACAGTGCACGGGATATTTCCTTGACGGAGCGCAAACTAGTCTTGTTTTCCCCCCGGGTGGCTGCTTTCATAGGTGATCACCGGATCCCACACCGCCCTTACAGGGTGAACCCCGGTTCCCCCCTCCGTGATGAAATCGATCCGGTCCCCTTTTTCGACGTCGGTCAGGAAATTGTGAGTGCGCGTCCCGGGGGGACCCCCGGGATGATACGACCATAACGCCCGGTTCCCCCGCAATATACTCGCGCCGGCGCCCTCCCCGCGCTCATCGGCCGCTACGACGGTCCCCTCGATCCGGACGCTCCCTTCGTGCGGCGAGATCCATGACCTGACAGAGGGGTGGCTTGCCGTGACCTGGAACGTGTCTCCCACCGTGCACCCGTCGTCATCCATCCATGCGTTGACGAACATCCTCTTCCCGGCGGCTGTCGTAAAATCGACGAACCGGAGATCGCCGTAATACCAGTTGTTCTTTCCGCCGACGGAGGAGAATCCCGCCGACGCCCTGTAGCTTTCGGCCGTGTATTCGAACGCCATGTGCCGTATGAATCTCCCGCCTGACCGGGTGTTCGCGTCATTCCTGATCACCGCCCTGAATGAGTGTCTCACGGCGGGATCGAGCCCCGTCCTTATATATGCGAACTGAAACGGAAGCGCATCCCTGTAGTAGCAGTCGACCGTGCCGGTGAGAACCCCGTCGATGTATATGTCGGCCCTGCCGCCGTCCGGGGCGGCGACGGCCCTCCAGAAGATGCCGGACCCGTCGAAGGAATACTGGACGGACGCGCCCGGCTGGTCCGACTCCTTCGCCTCACCCATATAGTACACGGGGTCCTTCTTTGTCCGCCACCCGGCGCCCCCATACGCAGTCCCGGGGCTCCCGCAGCCGACGATCTTCGTCCGCCTGCTCACGATCGTGTCACCCGATTCCGGGAGCGGCTCGTAGGCGTACGATCCGTACCTGGGGAAACCCGCCGACGGCGTGGCGCCCGGACCGAACGCGACGTCGATCGCGCGCGAGGGGATGTTGTAGAGCCAGTAATTATAGACGCGGAGCGACCCTTCGCACGCGAAGGGGCTCTTCGCGTCAGCGCCGGTGAGCGTGATGCCGAACTTGTCGTTGTCGGGCCGGTCAAAGAGTTTCGCGGCGGGGGACCAGCGCTGCGTCGAGAGGTCGTCGCACGTCGAAATGTATATCGACCCGTCGGCGAGCCCCATGTTCGTAAACCGCCTGTCGATGACGCCGAGGCTCACGCCGATGCGCAGGTACGTCTTCAGGTACCTGCTGTATATCACGCGGCCGTATATCCCGTATGAGGCCATGGAGACTTTCGACGATTTCCCGCCGAGCCCCGGTTCGGTCCAGCCTCCGTGCGAGAACTTGTGCCATTTCCCCGGCGCCATCCTGTCGGCGATCGCGCAGCGCGCGACCTCGTTGAACCAGAGAAAATTGTTCATCGTGCCGTTCTTCGGCGCATAGGCGTTGCACGAGGTGATGTAGAAATACCCTCCCTGCTCGTCCGCATAGAAATCGAAGTCGGCGGGGCCGGCCTCGAAGTACGACCCCGAGAACCGGAGCCAGTCGTCCTTTTCGGGCATGCAGTCGGTCAGTATGTCCCCCTCGAGCCGCCACGTCACCCCTTTGTCCGTGCTCGTCGCCAGGCGTGTCTTCTTCCTCGTCCACCCGGCGGGAGGAGAAATCCCCCTGTCATATTCGCAGTGGATCGGTGCGTACAGCTTCCCTCCCCCGGCATCATACCAGAGCCCGCCGCAGAAGTGCGTCGAGACCCCGGGTTCCACCTCGATCACCCCGTCGGGTTCCCGTTCGGTGTGGTCGAAATCCGTTCCCCGGAACCGGGCGACCTTCACCGTCGTGCCGTATTGGTTGCCGCTGTTGAATATCACCCAGGTCTCCCCGTCGATTACGACGAACCCGGTGGGGGAGTCGATCCCCCAGCCGACCTTCATCGTGGGGGAGCTGTTGTAGAGGTTCGGCGCCGGGGGGGAGACGTACACCGGCAGGTGGTCGGTCCGCTCTGCCGTCGTAAAAGCGAACGGGAGCGCCGGGTCCTGTGCAAATGCCCGGGCCGCGAACATCAACAAAATGAATGACTTTCCGCGCGTCCTGGCAGTGTTCATCGTTCTCCCGTTGCGTCTGAGTGTTTGTGAAGTTTACTTGATGGTACCTGAGAATAAAGTGAAAGGCAACGATGACGCACCGCATCGCAGGCTGTTACAGTATGCTCCTCCTCCTTGCCGGGGCGCCCGGCCTGGCTCCCCCCGCGAAGGCGCAGGGGACGGGCGAGCCGATCCGTGTGCGGGTAGAGGAGACGCTCGATTCGCTCGTACAGGACGAAGATACCGACAACGACAGGAAGATCACCATCGATGACCCTCACCAGGGGGGCACTCCAAGGGGGGACAAGAGGTTCTGGTTGACATCGACCGGGGGCCGGCGCTTTGAAGTGGCAGGGACATACTACCTTGCCAATCTCCTCCAGGAGCTGACCCTCGCGAAGGAGGAGGGACGCTCGATTGCGGTGCTGGAGCCGGGGAAGATATTCGAGCCGCCGGCCGATCGGATCGGCAGGATGATCAGGGTGTACTTCTGGGACGGTCTCACGCGGCACGTGGATGCGGCCGGGTTGACCGCAATGCTCAGGGATGACAAGACGTCCACGACCGACGGGAGGAGGTACGTCTACGTCCCGCGCACGGATACGGCCGCGCTCGGCTATTTCTCGGCGTATGCCTCGGCCCACCCGGAGCTGAACGTGAGCGTCGTCAGTCTCCCTGACCGGGTCACGCCGGAGTACGTCCGGTCGCTTGACGGACGCCACGGTCTCCTCACGCTCGCCCTGAGGCCCGCGCCGTCCGGCGGACTCGAAGGGGTTCCCTTTGTCGTTCCCGGCGGGAGGTTCAACGAGATGTACGGGTGGGACAGCTATTTCATCGCGCTCGGACTTCTGCACGACGACCGGGTGAGCCTCGCCCGGTCGATGGTCGACAATTTTGTGTATGAGATCCGCCGGTACGGGAAGATCCTGAACGCCAACCGGACCTATTATCTCACCCGCTCGCAGCCCCCGTTCCTCACCTCGATGATACGCGCCGTGTACCCCCGCCTGCCGCACAACCGTGGGACGGCACGGTGGCTCCGCGGAGCGCTCGAGGCCTCGATCGACGAGTACACAAATGTCTGGATGAGCCCCGGTCACCTGACGGCCACCGGGCTGAGCAGGTATTTCGACACGGGAACAGGGCCCTCTCCCGAGGTCGAGCCCGGCCACTTCGACCCCATCTATGCTCCCTACGCGAAAAAGGCGGGGATGGACATCCGGGCATTCGAGCGCGCGTACGAATCGGGGGCACTCCACGTCCCCGACCTCGACCTGTTCTTCGTCCACGACCGCGCGATGCGCGAGTCGGGGCATGACACGAGCTACCGCCTCCTGGATCTCTGCGCCGATCTCGCGACCGTCGATCTCAACTCCCTTCTCTACAGGATAGAATCAGACATCGCCGATATCATCCAGTCGGAGTTCAGGGGCTCGTTCACGCGCCCGGGGGGCCGGAAGATGTCGGCGGCCGAATGGCGCTCCCGTGCGGAGCGCCGGAAGGCGCTCATGGACCGGTATCTGTGGAATCCCGATCGCGGGCTCTACTTCGACTACGACGTGCGGGAGAAGCGGCAGCGCCCCTATGTCAGCGCGACCACGTTCTATCCTCTCTGGGCCGGCGCGGCCACGAAGGAGCAGGCGGCATCGCTTGTGCGGCACGCGCTTCCGCTCCTGGAATCCGCGGGAGGGATCCTCTCCTCCGATGAGGCATCGCGGGGTCCGGTCTCCCCTGAGAGGCCGGAACGGCAGTGGGACTACCCGAACGGCTGGGCGCCGCACCAGATGATCGTGTGGCGGGGTCTGATCAACTACGGGTACGACAGCGTTGCCTCCCGGCTTGCGTACCGCTGGCTCTATACGATCACGTCCAACGCCGTCGACTACAACGGGACCATCCCCGAGAAATTCGATATCGTGCGCCGCACGCACAGGGTGTTCGCCGAATACGGGAACGTCGGCACGACGTTTTCGTATATCACCCGGGAGGGATTCGGCTGGACGAACGCGTCGTACCAGCTCGGCCTGGATCTCCTCTCCCCCTCCCTGCGCGACGAACTCAACCGGCTTCTCCCGCCCGAATGGATCTTCCGGGAGTAGAATCAACAGTACCCGGGCCCTATTTCCGAATATCAAATCTGTACAGGACTTTGCCCCGGTCACTCACGAATCTGAATCTCATAGCATCGCCGGTCACTGACACCACGCCGAATCCCAGTGAAGCGGCGCTGTAGCGGGTGAAGTCCGCGTGTCCCGAGGGTCTCGTTTCGGACCCTCCCCCCGTACCGAAATACTCCACCGTCGAGCCGTCGGGATGCGAATGCTGCAGGTCATGATCATGCCCGGAGAAGCAGGCATCGACGTGATACTTCTCAAACAGCGGCACGAGCGCCTGTTGGATCTCCAGGGTGCTCCCGTGTTTCGTCCCGGCCGAGTATGCCGGATGATGAAAGAACGCGAATTTCCACTTTGCCTGTGAGTGACTGAGCACGCTGTCGCACCATTGAATTTGCAGTGCGGTGTTCTGTCCCCTGACATGGTGTTGATCCCGTTCGTCCTTGAGATACTCCCGAACGAACGGTGAGGAATCCAGGACAACAAAAAGAACGGTGTTCCCGCCGGAAACCTCCCGCGTAAACGCAAAGTACCGTGCCGGCTGGATCCAGCGGGCGCTCATTGATGCATAGGCAAGTTCCGCCTCCACGTTTCCTTCATAGTCGTGGTTTCCCAGTGCGATGTACCAGGGGACCTTCAACGACCCCGCGGTGTACACCTGTTCAAAGTTTACTTTCCAGAGCGGGTCGGCCGGGTCCGACACCCCTTGGCCGTGGAAGTTGTCACCGCATGAGACGACGAATGACGCGCCGACATTGCCTGCCGTTATGCCGAGTTGACGGGCGACGCTCAGCTGGCCCGGCGTCTTCTTGTCGGTATCGTTTATCCCGTCCCTCCCCCAGTCGCTGATGACAAGAAACGTCAGGGGCTTCTCCCCCGGGGACGCGGCCCCCGCTGAGCTGCCCGGCGATGGTGCACCTTGGAGGGGGGCATATCCCCCTGTGAACGACAGGAGGGGGAGGAGGATCAGCGCGAGCGTGTTCGTCAGGTTCTTCAGTTGCACGGGAGGGCCTCGGTGAGTAATGTAATCGGGAAAGAGAGCCCGCTTTCGGGCGCCGGTTATTTCATCAATCCTGGGGCGAGGG
>DATJPH010000440.1:0-4198 GCA_035506475.1 Bacteroidota bacterium
GGACTCACGATCGCGGACGGCGAGGGGATCCTCAGGACCATCCCCGGCGTCGAGTTCGTCAGCCCCGAGGTGGTCGTCGAGACCATGGTGTCCCGGGAGGGGCTCAAAAGGACGAGCAAGCTCGTGGGGGTCGACTCGATCTATTTTGCCACGACCGATTTCGAGCTTGAACGGGGCCAGATGTTTTCCCGGGTGAACATGGATCTGGCCGCACCGGTCGCCGTGATCGGGCAATCCATCAAGACGAGGTTTTTTCCCACCGAGGACCCGATCGGCGGGAGGATCAAATGCGGCAGTCTCTGGCTGACGGTCGTCGGTGTGCTCAGAGAGCGGAGGGTGAGCAAGGAGAGCATACAGCACCTGGGGCTCCGCGATTTGAACTTCGACGTGTATGCCCCGGTAAGCACTCTCCTGCTCCGCTATAAGAACCGCACGCTCGTCACGAAGCTCGACGTGCAGAAGGCCTCGAGGGAAACCGGGTCGGACGAGGGGGATTCCCAGGAGGGAAAGAAAGCCGTCAACTACAACCAGCTCGACCGGCTCGTCGTCCGCGTGCGTGATGCGGACCAGATGGTGGCCCTTGCCGAGGTGATCAGCCGGATGCTCCAGCGCCGCCACAACCAGGTTGTGGATTTCCAGGTCATGGTCCCCGAACAGCTCCTGCGGCAGGCGCAGCGTACGAGGGAGATCTTCAATATCGTCCTCGGCGCGATCGCATCGATCTCGCTCGTTGTGGGGGGGATCGGCATCATGAACATCATGCTCGCCTCCGTGATGGAACGGATGAAGGAGATCGGGATCCGCCGGGCCACCGGGGCGACGCGCCGGGCGATCACGCTGCAATTCCTGAGCGAAGCGACGATGATAAGCATTACCGGGGGCGTGATCGGCATTCTCCTGGGTGTCGGGCTCAGCTACGCGATCCAGCAGTTCGCGGGGGTCCTGACGATCGTCTCCGCGTTTTCCGTTGTCGTCTCGTTTTTCATCTCCATCTCGATCGGCATCGCTTTCGGGATTTTCCCCGCACGGCGGGCCGCAGGGCAGGACCCTGTCGTCTGCCTCCGGTATGAATAGCCCGCCGTCGGCACCGTACGCCGCGAAAGGACGCATGCGCACAAGGATTCCGTCGACCCTCGCCCTCATCCTCTTCATGCACGCGGCTCCGCTTCCCGCACAGGTCCCGCCCGTGGCCCTGACGCTCCGGGAGTGCATCCGGCTTGCCCGGGCGCACGGCCCGCTCGGTGTGATGGCCCAGAGCGCGTTCGAGAGCAGGCGCTCGTCCTACCGCTCATTCACCGCAGGGTTCTATCCGCAGCTTGCGCTCCAGGGGGACGTCCCGGGATATTATCGCTCGATCAACCCCATCGTTCTGCCGGACGGCACGACGATGTTCACACCGCAGAGCCAGGCGAGCTCGTCGCTGAGCATCGGGCTGACCCAGAAGATCCCCTTCACGGGGGGGCAGATGTCCCTTCAATCCGGCGTGAACAGGATCGACCTCCTGGATTCGCGGACCCAGTACTACAGGTCCACGCCGCTCGCCATCACGTGGACACAGCCCCTCTTCCAGATCAACACAATGCAGTGGGACCGGGACGCGCAGGAACTCAACTACCGTGCGGCCTCCCGGGAGCTCGCCGAAGCTCTGGAGGACTGCGCCATCGACGCGACGAACAAATTCTTCGGTCTCTATCTTGCGGAGATGAACTCGAGCAACGCCTCGCTCAACCTGGCGATCAACGACACGCTCTACAGAATTTCCCGCGGGAGATACAACGTCGGGAAGATCGCGGAAAACGACCTCCTGCAGAGCGAGCTCGCGTACCTCAACGCGCACACGGAGCTTGAAAACGCCAACGTCGGGCTGAGCCGTTCGCGGGAAGACCTCAAGGCGGCACTCGGGCTCGATCCGGCGGACTCCATAGTGCTTGTGCCGCCGACGGATATCCCGGACGCCCGCATCGATCCCTCTGTGGCGCTCGTGCAGGCGCGGCACAACAGGAGCGACGTGGTGAATTTCGATCTCCAGATGCTCACCGCGGAGAGGAACGTGAGGCAGGCGAGGTCGAACAACTCATTCAATGCAACGCTCACGGCGAGCTTCGGGTACAACCAGCGCGCCGCGGGTCTGCCCGACGCCTACCGCACGCTCCTCGACCAGGAACAGTTCAGCGTCGGCTTCACGATCCCCCTGTTCCGCTGGGGTGCGGGGAGCGAGGCGGTCGATGCGGCCGTCGCGGACCAGAAGCGCGCGGAAGCCTCCGTGGGGCAGCAGCGCCACGATTTCGAGCAGGAGGTGCTGTTTCAGGCGGCGCACCTGAATCTCCTCCGGGAACAGGTCGCCGTCGCCGCAAAATCCGACACGATCGCCCAGCGCCGGTTCGACGTTGCGAAGGACAGGTACGTCATCGGCAAGATCGACATCCCGATCCTCTTCATCGCCCAGAGCGAGAAGGACAACGCCCGCCGCGCGAACGTCCAGACACTCTGGGACTTCTGGTCGACCTATTTCCGCGTCCGCCGCCTGACGCTGTACGACTGCGCCACGGGGGAGCCGCTCACGGCTGATTAGGATCCCCGCGAGGCGGCCCCGCCGGGGACGCTTTCTCCCTTCAAAGTTTTCCGCTATATTGACAGCCGGTTCCTGATTGCACGTCACAGCCAAGGACTGAATGTGCAGGACATTCGAGAGATGTTCGATCAGCTCCGCGCTCACGTGGGCCGCCTGATCGATCTGACAGACGAGGAATTTCCCTTCTGCACGTCCGTGATGGTCCCGAAACGGGTCCGGAAAGACGCGTTCCTTCTCCAGGAGGGCGAGCAGGCGCGGTATATGGCGTTTGTCACGAAGGGGTGCCTCCGCGCGTATACGATCGACAAGAAGGGGCACGAGCACATCATCCAGTTCGCTCCCGAAGGGTGGTGGATCACCGACCTGTACAGCTTCCTGACCGGCAGGGAGGCGACGTATTTCATCGACGCGCTCGAAGAATCCGACGTACTCCTCATCGACGCCGCCTCGTACGAGAAGCTCTGCGCGACGGTCCCGAAGTTCGAGCGGTATTTCAGGATCCTCCTCCAGAACAACTACATCGCGACGCACCGCCGCCTGGTGGACACGGTCACGCTCACGGCGGAGGAGCGGTACACGCAGATGCTTCAGGAATTCCCCAACCTGGCCCGGCGCGTCGCGCTGCGGCATATCGCATCGTACCTTGGCATCACCCCGGAAGCGCTCAGCAGGATCCGGAACCGGATCGCGAAAAAAGGGAGACCCGGCCCCTCCCGCTGATCTCCCCCGGGCACACTCCCCGTTCCTCCCCGTTTTCTCCCCCTCCTTGATCCGGATCAAGAGCTTTTCCTGGCCCCGGTCAAGGCCCTCCCGGCCGGATGGTGTTATCTTACTGACAGAAATTCAATCAATCACATTACCTGTCAAAGGAGAACGCACAATGGCACAGTGGACGATCGATCCTGCACATTCCGAGATCAAGTTCAAAGTCAAGCACCTCGTGATATCGACGGTCACCGGGCGGTTCGGCCGGTTCAGCGGCACCGTCGTTGCCGGGAAGCCGGATTTCAGCGATGCGCGGATCCGGTTCGAGGCCGACGTCGACAGCATCAGCACGAACAGCGATCAGCGGGACGGGCACCTGAAATCCCCGGATTTCTTCGATGCGGCAAATTACCCGAAGCTCTCGTTCGTGTCGACCTCGATCGCCAGGAAGGGGAGCGACGCGTATACGGTCACGGGCGACATGACGATCCGTGGTACGAAGCGGACGATCACGCTCGATGCGTCGTACAACGGCACCGTGAAGGGATTCGACGGCGACGTGGCGGCATTTGAGATCGCCGGGACGCTGAACCGCCAGGAGTTCGGGCTCCGGTGGAACGCGATGACCGAAGCGGGGGGCGTCGTCGTGAGTGACGATGTGAAGCTCGATATCGTTGTTGAGCTCAAAAAGGTTGAGGTTGCCGAGGCGGTTGCCGCGTAACCTCCCCTCCTGTCTGCCGACGTGAGGGAAGAGCCCCTCTTCCGTGACGGCCAGACATGCATGCTGCCCGGGACGCACCCTCCCGTACGCTATTTGATTCTGTCCCGGCAACACTTTATCTTGACCGGAGAAGTTCATTGAAAAGGCACCCGTACTGCTCTTGCAGTCTCACCGGATGCCTTTTCTTTTTGTTACGCTCC
>DATJPH010000441.1:0-3037 GCA_035506475.1 Bacteroidota bacterium
GCCGTTCTCCCGGCCGTCTGGATGAGCGAACGCTCCGACCGGAGGAAGCCTTCCTTGTCGGCGTCGAGGATCGCCACGAGCGACACCTCCGGAAGATCGAGCCCCTCCCTGAGGAGGTTCACGCCGATCAGGACGTCAAAGTCGCCAAGCCGCAGGTCGCGGAGGATTTCGACCCGCTCGAGCGCATCGACTTCCGAGTGGATGTACCGGACCCTCACCCCGATGTCGTTCAGGTAGTCCGTCAGGTCTTCGGCCATCCGCTTGGTCAGCGTCGTGACGAGCACGCGTTCCTTCTTTTCCGCCCGGATGCGGATTTCCGCGATCAGGTCGTCGATCTGGTTCTTCACCGGGCGGATCTCGACAAGCGGGTCGACGAGCCCCGTCGGACGGATGACCTGCTCGACGATCACCCCCTTGCTCTTCTGGAGCTCGTACTCCGCCGGGGTCGCGCTCACGAAGATCACCTGCTTGACCATCTTCTCCCACTCCTCGAACGTCAGCGGGCGGTTGTCGAGCGCCGACGGGAGGCGGAACCCGTGTTCGACGAGCGTGAGCTTCCTGGAGCGGTCGCCGTGGTACATCCCGCCGATCTGGGGCACGGTCACGTGCGACTCGTCCACCACCAGGAGGAAGTCGTCCGGGAAGTAATCCAGGAGACATGCCGGGCGCGACCCCGGGGCGCGGCCCGCGATGTGCCGCGAGTAGTTTTCGATGCCGGAGCAGTATCCGACCTCCCGCATCATCTCGAGGTCGAACCGCGTTCTCTGCTCCAGGCGCTGCGCCTCCACGAGTTTCCCCCCCGCGCGCAGCTCCGCGAGGCGCTCGTCGAGCTCCTTCTCGATCCCCTTCATCGCCCTCTCGAGCGTGTCTTTCGACGTGACGAACTGCTTCGCGGGGTAGACGACCTCGTAGTCGGTCTCGCCGAGGACCTTGCCGTCGAGCCTGTTGATATACGAGATCCGCTCGACGGTGTCGCCGAAGAATTCGATCCGCAGGGCCTCTTCGTTCTCGGACGCGGGAATGACCTCCACGACGTCGCCGCGCACGCGCATGGTGCCCCGGATGAACTCGAAGTCGTTCCTCGTGTAGTAGATGTTCAGGAGCTTCCGGAGGAGGTTGTTCCGCTCGAGCTTCTCCCCTTTGCGGACGACGACGACCTGGCTCGCCCACTCCTCGGGGGCGCCGATCCCGTAGATGCAGCTCACCGAGGCGACGACGATCACGTTCCGGTCGCCGGACAGGAGCGCGCTTGTGGCGCGGAGCCGCAGGCGGTCGATCTCGTCGTTGATGGAAGAGTCCTTCGCGATGTAGGTGTCGGTGGAGGGGACGTACGCTTCAGGCTGGTAGTAATCGTAGTAGCTGATGAAGAACTCGACCCGGTCGTGCGGGAAGAACCGCTTGAACTCCCCGTAGAGCTGGGCCGCCAGGGTCTTGTTGTGCGACATCACAAGGACGGGCTTCCCCGCGCCGGCAATGACGTTCGAGACCGTGAATGTCTTCCCGCTCCCGGTGACGCCAAGGAGCGTCTGGAAACGGTCGCCGCGTGCGACGCCTTCGGCAAGCTGGCGTATGGCGTCCGGCTGGTCGCCGTTGGGCTGGAAATCCGAGGTCAGCGAAAAGAGGCTCACGCCACGACCTGCGTCTGGAATTTTATCCCCGTCTTCTTCAGGAATTCAAACGGCATCTCGCCGCCCGCAAATATGAAGACGTAATCGTTCGGAAGCGCCCTGACCCCCCCGGCCGTCTCGATCTGCACTTCCTTTTCACCGATTTCTTTCACGTTCGAATTCAGCACGACGTTCACCGCGTTCTTTTTCTTGAATTCGTCGAGGCGCCTCGCGTTGCGCTCTTTCAGCCTCGTGAATTCCGCTTTCCTGTACGACAGGGTCACGCGGTTGGTGCCGTGGAGCGCGAGGCCGACTGCGGCTTCGACGGCGGAATCCCCTCCCCCCACCACAAGGACGTCGCAATCCTTGTACGTCTCGGCGTCAATGAGGCGGTAGGTGACCTTGCCGAGCCCCTCGCCCGGCACGCCGAGCTTCCTGGGGGTGCCGCGGCGTCCGAGCGCCAGGACGACGTGGCGCGCAGGGTATTCCCGGATCCCGGTCTTGACGACAAAACGTCCCCCGGCGCTGCTGATATCGAGCACCTTCTCGTTCGTGTTCACCGTGAGCTGCGTCTTGACGAGGACCTGCTGCCAGAGATCCAGGAGGGTTTCCTTCGACGCCTCCGTCAGCTTGACCTTCCCCCAGAGCGGCAGGTCCACGGGCGAGGTCATGACGATCTTGCGGCGCGGGTACTGGAGAATCGTCCCCCCTGCGTCCCCCTGTTCCAGGAGGGCGTATTTCAGCCTGCCGGCCTTGGCGGAGAGGCCCGCGGAGAGTCCCGCGGGGCCGGCGCCGACGATCACCACGTCATAGGCATCCTTCGAGGTTGCACGGGGGCGCGTGGCGATATGCTCGACGGCCTTCCTCCCCTGCGTGATCGCATTCTTGATGAGCCCCATCCCGCCGAGCTCACCCACGACAAACAGGTTCGGGACGTTGGTCTCGAAATTCTCGTTCAGGATCGGAAGGTCCGCGCTCCGCCCCGGCGCGGCCATCATCATGGTGATGGCGCCGACCGGGCATGCCTCGGCACAGACGCCGTGGCCGACGCACTTCGAGCCGTGCACGAGGACCGCCTTCCCGTCGATCAGGCCCAGGACGTCCCCTTCCGGGCAGACGTCAACGCACCCGCCGCACCCGATGCAGGCCATCGCGTTGATGTGCGGATGCATCGAGACCGCCGCCTGCAGCCCGGCGATCCTGGCCTCTTCGAACTTCCTCCGCGCCCTGCTCTCCGTCCGCCTGACGTGCCTGACGTACGGGATAAGGGCGGCGGGGATCACGATCAGCGCGATCAGCACCGTTATGAGAGAGTCTACGGACATCAATCGCCCCCGGCGCACTTGTTGTGACAGCCGCTGCTCGTGCAGCAGTACTGCGTGTAGTTCGTCGGCGTCTGGTGGCACTTGGCACAGGCGGCCGTCGTGTGC
>DATJPH010000442.1:0-2654 GCA_035506475.1 Bacteroidota bacterium
GTGTCGTGATAAGGGATTTCGAGTGGAGCGTCGATAAGAATGAAGGGGTCTGGTCGGTGTATCTCTTCTTCCGGCAGATGCGCCCGGCCTCCCCGGAACAACTCTCCCTCTGGAGCGAGCACCGGAGGTCGGCATACAAAGGATCGATGAGGCACTTCCTCTGGGCGCTTGTGCACAGGCGCGTGTTCGAAGAGGGGTTCGAAATGAGGGTGGGAAGATGGACCGACAGCCGTATGTGGAGACTGATCGGCGAAGATTCCATCCACCTCGAGCTGTTTCCGGGGACGCACCTTCTTGAGTGGACGTACCGCGGGATGATCCGCGTCGACTACAATCCGCAGGTGTACCCCCCGTCGTTCGTCCGGCTCGCGGACGAATTTTCGCTTGTCGACTCTTCGGGCGTCGTGGTGACACCGCTCGCGTACGAGCTCGGAGGAAAATGGGCCTGGGAGAGCATGGGGCGGTTGCTCCCCTGCGACTATTCACCGGAAGATATCCGGTAAAGGAGGATCAGATGACCCGATTGTGTATGGCAGCCCTGACGCTTTCCGTGTGCATGGCCTCCTGCGCCGGATACGACGCAGGCCGGGTCGCAACTCAGGATTTTGCCGGGGAGGCAAAAGCGGCGCTGGCCGGACGCGACTGGGCCGGGGCGCTCGCACTGGCGGACCGCGGCCTCAGCGCGGACGGCGGCGACATCGCCTGCCACTACGTTGCGGCGGTCGCCGGCCGCGAGGTGGGCGCCGGGCTCCTCTCGCGGAACTCCGCATGGAGGTCGGCGCGGAGGCACTTCGAGTGGATCCTCTCCCGTGATTCGTCATACGCAGACGTCCTCTACCAGTTCGCGCTCCTGGAGCGCTACCAGGGGAATCGGGATCGGGCACTTGATCTCGTGCGTGCGCAGATCTCGAAAAAGCCGTCCCTTCCGGGGCCGCAGATCGGGATATACAGGCTCTATAAGTACTTCATGGGTGTGGAAGATCCTGAGGAATTCAGTGACTGGCTCGGGAGCCAGCCCGGAGTGCTCCCCCGCTATTTTGCGGGCGAGGCCCTGCGGCGGAGCGGGAAGATCGCCGCGGCAGACTCCGTTCTCTCCGCGGTCCTCCACGAGCCGGGAGAAGTCTCCATTCCGGCGATCCGACTCTCCCTTGCGCGGGTCCGGTTTGCGCAGGGGGAAGAGCGTGCCGCCGAGGCCGAATACTGGAAGGGGGTGAGCGGCATTAACGATGCGCTCGGCTCCGCCCTGATGTTCGAAGATCTGAAATACGTCGTCTCCGACCGGGAGCTCGACGAATTCAACGGGCTAGACTCCGTCGCACAGTGCAGAGATTTCTTCAGGAGCTTCTGGAACTCGAGGAACCCTTCCATGGCCCTCAGTGTGAATCTCCGGCTTCAAGAACACTTGCGGAGGTTTCTCTACGCCGAAGCGCACTACGAGTACTACGGTTTCCGTTCCCGTTTCAACAATCCTGACGAGATGCATGAGCTGAGGTTCCCGAAGACGTTTGCATTGAACGACGAATTCAACGATATGGGGCTCATCTTCCTGCGGCAGGGTGAGCCCGATGACGTTCTGCGGGCCAATCTCTCGCCGTTCGACAATGAAGATGACGTGTTCGACAGAAATTCCCCGGCAGTCCATCCGAGACCCCTGGACAGCGACATCACATTTGGAGCGCGGATCATGGTCGAGGAAGGGAAGGAGCGGCTCTGGGAGGGTCTCCGTCTTTCGTCGTCACAGCAGGATCCCTGCGAATCGTGGCTTTACGATGCGACACCCGAATCACCGAAGATGATATTCAATTTCCAGAAGCACAACACCGGCGCCAACAACTGGAGGATCAGTCCCGTTCCTTCGAACCCGCGGCTCATCGAGGATCTGGCGATGTGGGATGTGAACTATCTTCGCCTGGGCGCCGAGAGGAGCATCAACCGGGTCGTGGCGCAGGATAAGGTCAAGGAAGCCTCGACGACGCTTGCCCGTTATGCCCTGACCACGGATAAACAGACGTGGGAAACGAAGACGGAAGTATTCCATTTCCCCCACGCCATCGACGTCTTTCGCGCCCCGGACGGGAACTCGCTCCTCGACGTCAGCTATGCGATTCCGCTTGCCGTCCTCTCGCGCGGACTGCCCGACAGCGTCACAACCGTCCCCGTGGAGATCGGCTTTTCGCTTGTCGATGCAAAATCGCATCATAAGGCCGTCCAGCGCGATACGATGGCCGTCGGGCTCGCCCGCACGCGGACAGGCACGATCATCGACCTGATCAGGTACACGGTGCCGCCGGATTCCTACTTCGTCTCGATGCACATGCGGCCTCTCCGCGGCGGCATGATCGGGACGTGGCAGCAGGCGATCGCTGTGCGCAATTTCTCGGGGCCGGAGTTCATGATGAGCTCCCTCCAGTTCCTGAGATCTTCGACGGAGAAGGGTGCACTGGCTATCGACGGTGTCAAGGTCGTTCAGAGCCCGTTCAACGCTCATGAGCGGACGGAGCCTTTTTACGTCTACTTTCAGATTTACAATCTTGTTGCGGATGCAACGGGGGAGACCTCATACCGGGCCGAGTGCGTGCTCCTCCCCCACGGGGAAGAGGATGCATCAAAGGGGATTGTGGTGAACACGTGCGAAAAGAAGGGAAAGGAGGGGA
>DATJPH010000443.1:0-2452 GCA_035506475.1 Bacteroidota bacterium
CAGGAGACGGATGCTCTCCGGTGCGATTCGATTCGTTCGGCCTTCGTGCGGGCATGGGAGCGCGCCGCAAGAAAGGACATCCACCCTGACAGGAAGGGATTGCCCTTCCTGCCGGCCTGCGTCGGCGATACATCCACGTCAGAACCTCAAAAGGGCCAATTCGCGATACTCCTCCCGGCAAGGTTCCAGTCAGCTTTCTCCCGCCCCGGTTCTTTCGCAGATTCGGTGGTCCGGATGAACCTGCGCATGGTGGATCACTATGAGGAGGAAGGCATGGTCGCAGGATCGGGCTGGCTCAAGGATGGGCTCTGGACATGGCTCGGCCAGATACAGGGGACAGATTGGGCGCTCGCGGGGGAGCAGGGACGGGGGTACGACTATCTCTATGCTTCAGCCAATCATGCCTCCGCCGCGGGGACGTGGGTCGAAGAACAGGTTCCCCGCCGCCTGCCTCCACGGACGACCGGCGATTTTGCCGACGCCGAGGGGAGCGCCGTGTTCGTCCATCTGGTCCGCGTTCTTCTGGCTACCGACATCGGTGACACGCTCCACCTCTTGGGTGACCTCCCCGGGAGTTGGTTGCACCCCGGTGGGCGGCTCGGGCTCAGAGATGTCGCAACCGATCTCGGGCGTGTCACATTCCGCCTTGATGTTTCTCCTGACGGCAATTCCGCACTGCTATCCTACCTCCCGGTCGATCACGGAGTCCCCCCGCCTCATATTATCGTCAACCTTGTGGCTCTTTCGAGCGCCGGATTCGTTGGTCCTGACGGATCGGCCCTTCCATCGGGCATCAGCATACGCACAGACAGGCCCTGGTCGCTTGCCGTGCGGAGACCCGAAGGGGAGGGAGGAGTCAGGCCCCGTTAACGACCCCGGAATGTAGTTGAATTGTCTGATTTTCTTCCGTATCATGTAAGAGAGACCGAGGCCGGCCCCGCGAGGTGAGGCGGGTGCACCGAAAAAGGGGTTCCGGGTTCGAGCCCCTGGGAATTGTCCTGAGAGCCTGATTCCTGCATAGGAATCGGGCCTTTTTTTGGAGAAGACGCCGATGGCGCAGAATCAACACGTTCATTCATTCCACATCCCGGTCCTCGGACTGGCGTTCTCCATCGATACGCCGATCCGTGTGGCACGGTTTGGCATTGCCTCGGTCGTCTCCATCGTCGACGACATGCTCATCGAGAGGATGCGCGAGCATTATGCCAATCTCTACGGTAAGCCGTATACGGCAATCCACCAGAAGGAAGAGGACCACCGGGCCCGCAGGATCACCGCATACCTCAATCTCGTCAACCAGATCGTCCACGAGCAGAAGACAAAACTGAAAAGCGCTCCTTTCGAACAGGGGAGCGAGATCGTCAAATATTTCGAAATGCTTGCCGACAGCTCACCCCTCAAATCGCTCTACAGGAAGTTCACCTCCGCCAGAGACGCGCTCCGTGCGGCACTGGACTCGGAACTGAGGTCCAGGGTCGTCACAGGCGCCATTGACGTGAACATCATGACGAAGCTGGACAAGGTCAACCGGCGCTCCGCGGCCGCAGACCCGCTGCCCGACTCCACCGACGCGGTCGCCGCACTCAGGGGATTTGTCCGGAGCGACCTCGATTCTTCCGTGGTCCTCTCCGCGGGCCTCAATCCCCGCCTCTTCAATTACATGGAGCGCTGCCCCGAGTTTCTTCCGCGCCCCGACGGAACATCGGCCAAGGGGGTCATCCTGAAAGTAAGCGACTACCGTTCCGCCGCCTTGCAGGGGAAGATCCTGGCAAAAAAGGGGATCTGGATATCGGAGTACCGGATAGAGTCCGGGCTGAACTGCGGCGGGCATGCCTTCGCCACCGAGGGGATGCTGCTGGGGCCGATCATGCAGGAGTTCAAGGAAAAGAGAAATTCGCTCATCGCGGAACTCCACGCGACATACAGCCTTGCGCTGAGAGCAAAGGGGCACGAGGTACCGGCCGACCCGCGTCCGGTCCGCGTTACGGTCCAGGGAGGGATCGGGACGACGGCCGAAGACGACTTCCTGCGCGAGTACTTCGAGATGGACGGGACGGGATGGGGATCCCCCTTTCTCCTTGTCCCCGACGCGACGAACGTCGACGAACAGACAAGGGCGAAGCTCGCCCGCGCGGGGAGAGAGGATTTCTACATCAGCGATGCCTCTCCGCTCGGCGTTCCCTTCAACAATCTCCGGGGGAGCACGAGCGAAGATCTGATCCGCCGCCGCGTCGCGGAAGGAAAGCCCGGGAGCCCGTGCACGAAAAAGTACCTTGTCTCGAATACAGAGTTCACGAAAGAACCGATCTGCACGGCATCGCGGCAGTATCAGTCGCTCAAGATCAAACAGCTCCAGGAGATGGACATGACGCCGGAAGAGCGGGAGGGGCGCATCGGCAAGGTTGTAGAAAAATCATGCCTCTGCGAGGATCTCGCACCGCCGCCGCACGAT
>DATJPH010000444.1:0-4593 GCA_035506475.1 Bacteroidota bacterium
AACGAACGGGTCTTCTCCTCCAGGAGCCGCGCCGCGTTCCTCATCGCGGTCTCCGGGCCGGACTGACCGTCCACGAGTGACTCAAGGGCGACAAAGCCGTTCTCCCCCACGTACTCCCCGGGGGCTCCCTCGACGACCCCGGCCACGGCAGCCACGGGAACCCGGGCTTCCCGCGCGCGCCGGAGGACACCTGCGAGCGCCTTGCCGGAGCGGGTCTGGGCGTCGAGTCTCCCCTCCCCCGTCAGGACCAGATCGCTCGATGAGAGGGCGCCCGCGAACCCCGTGGCATCGAGGACGACGTCGATCCCGGGGGTAAGCCGCGCACCGCAGAACGCGATCAGCCCGGCCCCGAGCCCGCCGGCCGCGCCGCTGCCGGGGACATCACCGACGTCCTGCCCCAGGTCGTCCCTGAGAACACCGGCGTAGCGCTCGAGCGCCGCGTCAAGCATCTCCACCGCATCGGGACCCGCCCCCTTCTGGGGGCCGTACACGCGCGAGGCCCCTTCGGGTCCGGCCAGCGGGTTGGCGACGTCGCAGGCGACGGTGACCGCCGTATGCTTCAGCCGCCCGTCGAGACCTCCCGCGTCGATACGCGCCAGGCGGGCAAGTGAGGCGCCCCCGAGGGGGAGCGGGGCGCCGGAAGAATCGAGGAATCTCACGCCGAGCGCAGAGGCCATCCCCGCCCCGCCGTCGTTTGTCGCGCTCCCCCCGATCCCGATCAGTATCGAAGCCACCCCCCTGTCAAGCGCAGCCCGCACGAGCTCGCCGACGCCGAATGTCGTCGTCACGCACGGGTCACGCTCCTCCGAGGGAACGAGAAGGAGGCCCGACGCGGCGGCCATTTCGATCACCGCCGTCGTCCCTTTCGCCACGAGCGCCCAGCGCGCTCTCACGCGCTGGGAGGGGAGAGGCCCCCGGACGTCGCTCCAGAGGGGGGTGCCTCCCATGACGGGGAGGAGCGCGTCGATGAACCCCTCTCCCCCGTCGGAGACCGGGAAGAGCCTCACGGACGCGCCCGGGATGGCCCGGCGCACGCCGCGGCCCATCGCCATGGCAGCCTCGGCGGCGCTCAAGCTCCCCTTGAACGAGTCGGGAGCAACGAGTATGCGGCACCGGCCGAGATTCACACTACCTGCTTTCCGGCGTGAATCCCGGGACCCGCCACTGGAACTGGGGATCGACGTACGGCTCGTCGTTTTCATGCCCCCGCATGAGCGCGACCTTCTTCTTCATCAGCTCGCCCATGTTCCTGTAGTAGACGAACGTCGTCTCCCCGACATCCGAGACCATCATCCAGTTCGTGCGGGCGGTTTCCCAGAGCCTGATCAGGTCGTTCGTGTTTTCTATCTCGTCGAGGACCATCTCCTTCAGGAGCGCACGGCATTTTTTCCGGAACGCCTCGTCCTTCGATTCGATATACCCGTGAACGCCGGCAACCCACGCCGTGACGTTCCGCTGTGTCCGGTACCAGCACCTGAGCGCCACCATCCTGTCCCGCTGGTCCTCCACAAGGGCCTTTTCCGACGGGGTCGAAGCCTTCTTCTCCATCGCGGCAACCAGGCTGAGTATCTTCGTCATCGTGGGGAGGAGATCCTCGTCCATGTGGGCGACGGCCTTCCAGGCGCGCTCGGGCTCGATGAGATCGAACCCCACGTCGTACCGGAAATCGACGCGCGTCCTGTTGTGCGTCGTGGCCAGGAGAAAGTTCTCGTAATACTCCCTCTCCTTTTCAGGGATCGCCTCGATGTTCGGGACGATGGGACGGATGAAGAGCCTGTACCAGACGCCCCATCCTGCGTAGATCCAGATCGGTATCGGGAACGAACGGAAGGCGTCGTCGGAGAGCTCCCAGAGCTTCACGAGATCCGCCGCCAGCGCGGGCCCGGCCCACTCCTCCGCCTTCCGCTTCATGAAAGCCGCGAGGTTCATCGCGGGGTCGAACTGGAACGCCCGGACGACCTCCTGGTTGATGTTGTACGGGACGAACGACGGGGGGGTCGGTCCTCCCTGGTATGCCGCCGCCGCGACACCGACGCGCGCCATGGCCGCAAGCTTTTCGTGGACCAGGTGCGGGAACGGGATCCCCATGAGCGGCTCGTGGTTGCCGAGTATTTCCGGGACGAAATAGATGTCCGCGCGCGAGCCCTTCGCCACGAGCTCCTGCATGACAGGCTTTTCCGTGTCGGCGAACTTGCTGAACAGGGCCGTCCCGTGGATCTGGGGGACCTCCTCGTATTTCGGGTGCTTGTAGGAGAGCTCCCACCCCCGCGTCAGGAGTGAGGAGACCTCGACGTCGAGCCCGTCTTCGAGGAGCTTCCAGATATGGTCGAGCTCCTCCCAGAAGGGCTCGAGCCGTATCAGCGTGCGGAACCGGGGATTGACCCTCCGCCCGGCGTCACGGAGCGTTTTCATGAACCGGACAAGGTTCAGCGCGGCCGCCGCGGCGATGTCCTTCGCCGCGAGCCATTCGCGGACGAGGTACCCGCCGCCGTTCCTGCCGACATAGAGGGAGCTCGTGTACTCGAACCCGGCGCCGCTGTCGTTCGACCAGACCGACATGTACCCGAGACGGGGGACCTCGTGCATCAGGTTCTCCATCAGCTCGGCGTAGTGGTCCAGGACGACAGGGTGCGCGACGGAGAGATTATAGCGGGGGTGAAAGCTCCTCATCGGGTGATCGACCCGCGCCCCGCGGAGGACCGGGTAGCGTTCCAGGAGCCCGTCCGGGACGGACCTCGGCTCGAAGCAGACGATCCCCGGCGTGAGGCCGTATTTTTCCGCAAGGGCCGCGTTGGTCTTTAGGTAGTTCAGGTTCGCCTGGAGGTAATCGTCGTCGTAGAATCCCTTGTTCAGGCGGCTCGTCACGAACTGATCGAGCGCGGGGGCGTACGTGTAGAACCGGTGGAGGAGCTCCCCCTTCGGCCCCCGTTCGAACGGGACATGGAATGCAAGGCCGTTCACCTCCACGTGAGAGTTCCCCATCCGGGCCATCGTCCGGATATGCTCCTCGCGGTCGAACTTCCCGACGGTCCGGCCCCACTGCGTCAGGAATATGTCGAACACGGGGCGCACTTCCGGGAACGCGGAGAGGAATATCCTCCCCTCGCGCAGCGACGCGGCGTCGCTTCTGGCCAGCTCCTCATCGACAAGCGTGAAGAGGCCGTAGAGGAGGTGCTCCCTGTCGGTGAGCATCTCGATCCCCTCCTTCGCGCGGACCATCATCCACCCCGATTTCCCCTCGAGCCCGGGATGGACCGACCCGCTCCGCGTCGTGCCCGGCAGGACCGCCACCCGCACGCTCCCTGCAGGAGCCGCATGCCCGGGGGTCTCAACGATCGCCGCCCCCGGCGCGAGGGCCTGGAGGGCGCGCGCCACCGTCGTTTCGACGAGGGGGCCGCCCGGAGTGATTTCGATCTTTCTTACCGTGGAGAGAACTTCTCTAAGCGTTGGCATCGTGTGACCTGTCTCCGTTGTTCAATGATTATTGGTTGAATTCAATCCGTCATGTGCGCCGCCAGGATCTTCTCCGTCGCTATCCCGTAGGGAACAATCCCCGTTCCCAGTATGAACCCGGGATACCCTTCCGCACGGGCGAGCTCGCCCCGCGCGGCCGAGGAGATATCCGCAGGGGACGAGACCGCGATGAAGGGGGCCGGAATGTTCCTCCTGAATGCGCGACCGGCCTTGCGGCAGGGGGCGAGGAACTTCTCCACGGAGCTCCCCCCGTCGCAGAGTATGTAGTTGGCGCCGGTTTCAATGTACGCATCCACGATCGTGTCGGTGTTCCCCCCGATGACAAGCGGGACATATCCCATCCCCGCGCTTCTGAGGGCGCTGACGACACGCCGGGTCGGGCCGAGAACAAAATCCCTGAACGCGCGGGGGGAGATGAGGCCCGGAGACGCCTGTGAATCGAAGAGCGCGGCGTGCAGGCGCCTCCGGGCGTACGCCCGCCCGTAGGCGAGCACGACCTCAGAGGCAAATGCGATAACTTCACGGGCCCGCTCCGGCTCGGAGGCCATCGCCATGAAGAGATTCGAGGCGCCCATCAGGGAGGCCGCGAGGCTGAACGGGGCCGAGAGCGCCCCCATGACCTCGACATCATCGCCGATCGATTTCCTCGCGGCTTCTGTCGCCCCGAGCATCATCGGCATCCGCCCTGCTCTCTCGGGGTCCGGCACACTGAGCCCGGAGAGGTGAGCCTCCCCCGCAAGGACCTCCGAACCGGGCGCGAGCGACGGAATGGATGTGTCGGGCCCGTCGAAGTACGTCACGGCGCACCCGCATGCCTCCGCCTCGACGTTATAGACGTCCACCCCCACGACGAGTGCGTCGGCGCGGAGGGCATCGTACTCGGCGAGGACCGATTCCACAAGAAGCGTTCCGTCCCGGCAGATCTCCGACGGAGTCCTGCCGATGAACCACCCCTTGTGCTCGTAGACCGTCGGCACGAACGGCGGGCGGTCGACCGGCTCAAGATTCAGGGCCCGAAGAAATCTGTTGTGCATATGCCCGTATTAATAAACGGATTGCTTCGCTTCGCTCAGATTGCTTCGCTTCGCTCAGGTTGCTTCGCTTCGCTCGCAATGACTA
>DATJPH010000445.1:0-4111 GCA_035506475.1 Bacteroidota bacterium
AGCTTGAACACGGTGGTGGCGATCTCCGTGTCGATCAGGTCGATGAGCTCCATGAACATCCGGAAGCCCTCGGTCTTGTATTCCACGAGCGGGTCCTTCTGGCCGTACGCACGCAGATGGATCCCCTCCTTCAGATCGTCCATTTCCCGCAGGTGATCCTTCCATTTCTCGTCGATCACCTGGAGCACCACCATCTTCTCGATCCGGCCCATGATCTCCGCGCCGAGACGCTCCTCTTTCCTCCGGTAGAACTCCGCGGCGGCGGCGTTGATTGCCGCCCTCAGGCCGTCCGGGCCTTTCGCGCGGAACTCCTCCGGCGTGAAATTCGTGTCGAGAAGGAGCTGCGTCCTCAGTTCGTCCCGGAGTCCCGCGATGTCCGCCTCCTCGTAGTACCGTTCCACGACCTTCGCGGCGAACGTATCGACAAGATCGAGGACTTCGTCCTTGAGGCGGTCGCCCAGGAGCGCGCTCCGCCTCCGGGTGTAAATGACCTCGCGCTGCTGGTTCATCACGTTGTCGTACTCCAGCAGCCTCTTCCTGATGCCGTAGTTGTTCTCTTCGACCTTTCTCTGCGCGCGCTCCACGGAGCGCGTGATCATGGAGTGCTGGATGACCTCCCCTTCCTTCAGCCCCATCCGTTCCATGATCGACGCTATCCTGTCGCTGCCGAAGAGCCGCATCAGGTCGTCTTCCAGGGAGAGGAAGAACAGCGACGACCCGGGATCTCCCTGACGCCCGGCGCGGCCCCTGAGCTGCCTGTCGATGCGCCGTGCCTCGTGGCGCTCGGTGCCCACGATATGGAGCCCTCCCGCCTCGCGGACGCCCGGACCCAGCTTGATATCGGTCCCGCGCCCGGCCATGTTCGTCGCGATCGTGATCGCACCGGGAAGACCCGCATGGGAGACGATCTCCGCCTCCCGTTGATGCTGCTTGGCATTGAGGACGTTGTGCGGGACACTCTTCCGCTTCAGCATCCTGCTGATGGTCTCCGAGACGTCCACGCTTGTCGTGCCGACGAGCACCGGGCGGTTCTCCGACCGCATCCTCTCGATCTCTTCGATGACCGCGTTGTATTTCTCCCGCTTGGTCTTGTAAATCACGTCGTCGACGTCGTCGCGGCACATGGGCTTGTTCGTCGGGACCACGACAACGTCAAGCTTGTAGATGTCAAAGAACTCCGCCGCCTCGGTCTCCGCCGTGCCGGTCATCCCCGCCAGCTTCTTGTAGAGCCGGAAGTAGTTCTGGAGGGTGATCGTCGCCAGGGTCTGCATGTCGCGCTCGACCTTCACACCCTCTTTCGCCTCGATCGCCTGGTGCAGGCCGTCGGAGTAGCGCCTGCCCGGGAGGAGCCGGCCCGTGAACTCATCGACGATCTGCACCTTCCCGTCGTCGGTCACCACGTATTCGTCGTCCTTCGCATACAGGGAATACGCCCGCAGGAGCTGGGAGACGGTATGGATCCTGTCGCTCCGTTCCGAGTACAGGAGGTTGACCTCGTCCTTCCGCCGGAGGACTTCGTCTTTCGACAGCGACGCGTCGCTTTCGATGATGCTGTGCTCCGTGCCCAGGTCCGGCAGGACGAAGAAGTCCCTGTCCCCGACGATGGGCGTGAGGTATTCGCGCCCCTTCTCGGTGAGGCTGATCTGGTGGTTCTTCTCCTCGATGGCGTAATAGAGCTCGTCGTCGATCTCGTGCATGCGCCTGCTCTGATCGCGCATGTACTCGTTTTCCGTTTCCAGGATGAGCTTCTTCGTCGAAGGCTCCGTCATCATCTTCATCAGCTTCGGATGCTTCGGGAGACCGCGGAACGCCCGCAGGAGAAGGACACCTGCTTCCTGCTCCTTCCCGTCGGCGAGAAGCTTCTCGGCGTCGGCGACGATCTTCGAGACGAAATTCCGCTGCGCGGTGACGATGCGTTCGACCGGCGATTTCATCTCGTTGAACTTATGGTCCTCGCTCTTCGTGGGACCGCTGATGATCAGCGGCGTCCGCGCCTCGTCGATGAGGACGGAATCCACCTCGTCGACGATCGCGTAGTAATACTCGCGCTGGACAAGGTCGACCTTGTCGACGACCATGTTGTCGCGGAGATAGTCGAAGCCGAATTCGTTGTTCGTGCCGTACGTGATGTCGCAGGCGTATTCCTTCCTCCGCTGGAAGGAGTCCATCGTGTTCTGTATGCACCCCACGGTCAGGCCGAGGAACTCGTACACCTTCCCCATCCAGACGCTGTCGCGTTTTGCCAGGTAGTCGTTGACGGTCACAAGGTGGACGCCGCGCCCGGGGAGCGCGTTGAGGTAGATGGGCATTGTCGCCACAAGCGTTTTTCCCTCGCCGGTGGCCATTTCCGCGATTTTCCCCTGATGGAGCACCATCCCGCCGATGAGCTGAACGTCGAAGGGGACCATATCCCAGACGCTCGTGTTCCCCAGGAGATCAAACGAGGTCCCCACGAGCCGGCGGCAGGCGTCCTTGACCGCCGCAAAGGCCTCGGGGAGAAGCTCTTCCAGCGTGTCGGTCGTAATCTCGTCCCGTTCCTTTTCGAGCGCGGCGATCTCGTCGAGGATCCGTTCCCGCGTGGGGGGATCGGTGTCCGCCTGAAGGTCGGCGCGCCGTGCCGCAAGCGCCTCCTCCGTCTCCTTCAGCGCTTCCTGTATACGCGCACGGAATTCTCCGGTCTTCGCGCGGAGCTCGTCATCGGAGAGCGCGGCGTACCCTTCGTAGATCGCATTGATCTCGTCCACAAGGGGGCGGAGAGCTTTCACATCTTTTTCATGCTTGCTGCCGAACAACTTCTTCAAAACGCCGAGCATCATTCACCGGTAATTGTCAGGGAACTGAAAATACATCTTAATATAGAGAGAAAACGCCTTGCAATCAATATTTGCTTTTCAGCGTAATTCGCATAAACTAGTGAAATGAAAACTCTACTTGCCGTGCTTGTCGTCGTCCTGGCCGCGGGCTGCGGCCCGGGAATTTCTCCCCTGCGTCCGCCGCACGAAGGGGCCGGAAGGATTCCAAGCAGGTCGCCGTACCCGCTGCTGAAGCGCGCGATCGACGAACTCCTGCCGGACTCACTGTTCCCCCCCTCCAACGCCGCGATACGGATCATATCACTCTCGCAGGGCGAAATGCTCTACGACCTCAACGGAGACCTCGCGCTCACGCCCGCCTCCAATGAGAAGCTCTTTACCTCCGCGTGCGCGCTGAACGAGCTCGGACCCGCGTATCGCTTCCGCACGCGCGTCTTCGTCGACACGGCGTCACCTCCGCGGATCATCGTCAGGGGATCGGGCGATCCCCTCCTCTCGACGAAGGACCTCGATACGCTGGCGGCCGCAATCCGTTCCGCGGTGCCCGCAGAATCCTCGTGGACCGTGGCGGGGGATCTTTCCGCATTTGACGATCTCTCCCGCGGCGCCGGATGGGCGTGGGACGACGAACCGGATCCGACCGCGATGTTCATCTCCCCCCTTTCGCTCAACGGGAACACCGTGCGCGTCCTTGTCAGGCCCGGCAGGGCCCCGGGGGATTCCCCCCGGGTGGAGATCGACCCTCCCACATCGTACGTGCAGGTTGAGAACGCCGCACTGACGGACACAGCCGGCGCCAGGAGCTCACTCGACGTCTCGCGCAACTGGCGGGAGCACCTGAACACGATTACCGTGAAAGGTTCGATCTCCCCGGGCGACACGCTCCTTGACGTGACGCTGAGCGTCACCGACCCGCACTGGTACACGCTGACTGTGCTGCGCGAAAAACTCGAGGCATGGGGTCTCAGGTGCAACGGAATACTCCTTGATACGGTGCCGCACGGCGCGCCCGAGATCGCCCGCCGGGAGCACAGGCTGGACTCCGTGCTGACCTATATGAACCACGTGAGCGACAACCTCTCCGCCGAAAACATACTCAAAACGCTCGCCGCCGAAAAGAGCGGCATGCCGGGGACAGCCGAGGCAGGCGCGGAGGTCGTCAAGCAGTTCCTTGAGGGGATCGGCATCGACACGACGCACATCGTGATCGCCGACGGTTCGGGGGTGTCCCGCTACAACCTGACCACCGCCGGGACGATTACGGCTCTCCTGGCCGCGATGCGGAGGCGGACAGACCT
>DATJPH010000446.1:0-2613 GCA_035506475.1 Bacteroidota bacterium
CGCGCGTCAGCGCGCGGTGAACAGCCAATGGACAATGGTCCATAGTCTATAGTCAATGCATTGACGATGGACAATTGTCCATTGACTATCGTCTGTTGATTCTTCTCCGACCGCGCAGTACATTGAGTCACCTTTCCGTTCTTGCATCGTCACACACATTCCCGACCCACTCGACACGCACGCATGGATATCCAGGGGAAAACCGTCCTCGTCATCGGGGGCTGGGGCCTCGTCGGCTCGGCGATCTGCCGCCGGTTCATGGACGAGCGCCCGAAACGCATGGTGGTCACGTCGCTCACGCGGCGTGAAGCGGAGGAGGCAGTGGCCCGGCTCCGGCAGGACTTTCCCGGCGTGGGACCGAAATTCTTCATCCCCTGGTGGGGCAACATCTTCGTCAGGCACCAGATCAAGGACATGCCGCGAGAGGCCATCCTGGCCAACGCCCGGAACCGGCTGATGGTGATCGAGGACATCGTCGAGGAGCTTTCCGGCCCCGTGCTCAGGCGGTCCAGCCTTTACCGCCTGATGCAGCAGTACCGCCCCGACGTGGTCGTCGACTGCGTCAACTCGGCCACGGGGATCGCCTACCAGGATATTTTCCAGGCCTCCCGGCAGCTCCTGCGCGATGTCCGGCAGGCACGCTCCGCGCGGAAACCCGCTTCCGGCGAGCTGCTGGACGGCGTTGAGCGCCTTCTCTGTACGCTCTATGTCCCCCAGCTCATCCGCCACGTCCAGATCATGTACCGCTCGATGCAGGAGGCGGGGACCGGCATCTACGTGAAGATCGGGACGAGCGGCACGGGGGGAATGGGGCTGAACATCCCCTACACGCACAGCGAGGAACGCCCCTCGCGCGTCCTTCTCTCGAAGTCGGCAGTGGCAGGCGCCCACACGCTCCTCCTCTTCCTCATGGGGCGCACACCCGACGCCCCGATCACCAAGGAAATCAAGCCGACCGCGGCCATCGCGTGGAAGAACATCGCCTTCGGCGAGATCACGCGACGCGGGCGGCCGATCGCGCTGGTGGACTGCCCTCCCTCCGCGGCCGTCCGGATCGGCCCGACGCTCCGCCTGGCGATGCCCGGCACGGGCGCCCCGACCGGGCAGACGCTGAAGAGCGTGTTCATCGACACGGGCGAAAACGGCCTCTTCTCACGCGGCGAATTCGAAGCCATCTCCACACCCGGGCAGATGGAGTTCGTGACGCCCGAGGAGATCGCCGAGAGCACCATTTTCGAGATCCGCGCCGGGAACACCGGCCATGACATCATCAACGCGCTGGACAACGCCACGCTCGCGCCGACGTACCGGGCGGGCTTCATGTTCAACGGCGCCATGGACAGCCTGCGGAAACTCGAGCGGGAACACGGCGTGGACAGCGTCGCGTTCGAGATGCTCGGCCCCCCGCGCCTCTCCAAGCTCCTGTACGAGTCCTATCTCCTGAAGCTCTGCTACGGCGATATACGGAGCGTCGCGCGTTCGGACCCCCGCACGATGAGCCGGCGGCTCACGGATCTGGTCGCCATCGACGCGCAGCTCCGCTCCCAGATCATCTCCATCGGCATCCCGATCCTGATGCCGGACGGCAAGTCCATGCTCCGCGGAGCCGCCATCAAGATCCCCCCCCACCGGGGAGAGGACACGCTGCCGGCATCGCCGCGGGCGATCGACGGATGGGCGCACGACGGGTGGGTGGACCTGCGCGAGAAGAACATGAGCGTCTGGCAGACGCGCATGGTGGATATCTGCCGGATGGTCGACGCACTTCCGGCCGAGGAAACAAGCTCACGTACGATGCACAACCGCGACTACTGGAACAACCTCGCAGAGATCGATCCGGGCAAGATCTGCGGATGGATCTTCACCTACGAGGAAAAAGGAAAACGAATGAAGGCATGACTCCATGAAACGCATCGGCATACTCACCGGCGGCGGCGACGTCCCGGGCCTCAATCCCTGTATCAAGGCGGTGGTCTTCCGTGCGATCGACGCGGGGTACGAAGTCCTCGGCATCCGCCGGGGATGGGGGGGACTGCTGAACTACAACCCGGCGGACAAGCAGGGCTCCGCGCAGTGGATTATCCCGCTCACGAAGACCAACACACGGACAATCGACCGCTCCGGCGGGACGTTTCTCCACACATCCCGGACGAACCCCGGCAAGGTCAAGGCCTCGGAGACCCCCGCGTTCCTCGCGGACCCGAAGCACCCCACCGGGGAGGCAAAACTGGACTTCACCCCGCACATTCTGCGAGTGCTCGCCGAGCTCGGGATCGACGCGATGATTACAATCGGGGGGGACGATACGCTGAGCTATTCTGTGCGCCTCCACGCGGAGGGATTCCCGGTGGTCGCCATCCCCAAGACGATGGACAACGACGTGTTCGGCACGGACTACTGCATCGGGTTCTCCACGGCGGTCACGCGGAGCGTCGACTTCATCACCAATTTGCGCACGCCGACCGGCTCTCACGAGCGGATCGCGATCGTGGAGCTCTTCGGGCGGAACTCGGGCGAGACGTCCCTCATCTCGGCGTACCTCGCGGGGGTCGACCGGGCGATCATCTCGGAGGTTCACTTTGACCCCGAACGGCTCGCGAAGTTCCTCACGGT
>DATJPH010000447.1:0-2850 GCA_035506475.1 Bacteroidota bacterium
GGGCATGTATTTCCGAATGATGTCCAGGTCGTCCTCTTTCTTGACAAGGTACTCGGTAATCCATGTCGTCTTCCTGTCCCCGGCGGTTTTGTATGCCAGGTCCCCGCCCGGCGTCGCAATCGTGTGGTGCACGATCCGGCGGTCCGGCTCATTGCACAGGACGACGGGGATATCCCTCCATGTCTGCGTGTTGAGCTTTGTAAAATCCGCGTCCACGAGCCAGAACTGCGCCATCTCTTCGAAGTACTGGATCTGTGCGTCAAGGCCGACAGCCTTGCATGCTTCAATGTCGGTCATCCCCCCCATGTATTCTTCCAGGTGAAAGCCCTGCCATTGGTGGACAGTTGCAGGGAGCCTGTCGGGGGTCCCCTTATGCAGCGCGGTAAGAAGACGGTCTCTGGGAGTCATGGGTAACGTGCGGATTATGCAAAAAAGGCCATCCTCCGGAACCGGACGAATGGCCTGTGTCAAAGATGTTGAGAATGATGACAAGATACCCCGAAACCGGAATATATCCAAGTCCGATCCCTTGCGTTTCACCGGCTTCATAAGTAGATTCGGACGACGGTTCTTTGAAGGGGCCCTTCGCGGTGCGAATACCAGGAGGGCATTTCTTTTTGCGACCCGTGCGCCCGCGCCCCCGCTCCCGCAGTCACCCGAGGAGGGTTCATGTTCAGTCTATTCATCCCCCGCGAATTTCCGGACCCTGTTGCAACGCTGACCGCCCGCCACTTTCACTGGCTCGTGATCGCCATGATGGCGATCGCCACGCCGGCCCTTGTGATCGTCGAGCTCTTCCTCCCCGAGCGATTTCCCCGGGACATTCTCTACGCGCTGATCCTTGACGCCGATGGAATGATCCTGCTGTTTCTCGCACGCAGAGGCCGCGTCAAGGCCGGAAGCATCCTCTTTGTCTCGACAATGTTCATCATCGTCACGTCGGCGGTATGGACCGCGGGCGGGATCACCGCCCCCGGCGTTCCCGTATACTACATCATATCGATTCTCGCGGCGTTCCTCCTCGGAATGCCGGCGGCGATCGCCACGACGCTGGCGATCATCCTCACGGGCATCCTGCTCATCTGGGCCGGGTCAGACGGCGTGATCGCCGCAGGCCCGCTCCCGATCTCCCCCGCCACGCTCTGGGTCCTCCATTGCATGGTCCTGAGCATGCTCCTCGCCGTGTACTACATCTCCACCGGGACGCTGAAAAGCGCGCTCGACCAGGCCGCTTCCCAGCTCAGGGAGCGGATGCAGATACAGGACGACCTCGTCAAAAACGAGCAGATGCTCTCCTCCGTCGTGAACTGCATCCCCCAGTCGGTATTCTGGAAGGACGCCGAAGGCAGGTACATGGGGTGCAACACGGTGTTCGCCCGGGCCGTCGGGCTCACCCATCCGGACCAGGTCCGCGGAAAGACGGACTACGATCTGCCGTGGCGGCCAAACGACGCGGAATCATACAGGGCCGACGACGCGGAGGTCATCCGGAGCGGACGGACCAAGCGCCACATCATCGAGCCGCTCCGCCAGGCCGACGGGACCAGCCTCCTCGTCGAAACGCACAAGGTTCCCCTTGTCGATGCCGCCGGGCACGCGTACGGCGTTCTCGGCATCTACGACGACATCACGGAACAGCACCGGATGGAGGAAGCGGTGCGCAAGTCCGAAGAAAAATTCTCCCGGGTATTCTACTCGAGCCCGATTCCCATGGGGATCACGGTGATGGCCGACGGGGAGATCATCGACATCAACGAGAGCTTCCAATCGACATTCGGGTTCACAAGGGAGGACGTACAGGGCAAAAAGCCCCACGAGGTGGGGCTCTGGCCGGTGCCGCAGCAGAGGGAGGCGATCATCGCGCAGCTCAGGGAGCACGGGGCCGTCCGGAACAGGCAGACCCGGTACAGCACAAAGTCCGGGAGGATGGGGGACGCGCTCCTCTCGGCAGAGGTGATAGAGATCGACGGGAAGAAGTGCGTGGTGTTCATGGCCGTCGACATCACGGATCTCAAGGACGCGGAGGAGGAAGTGCGCTCCTCCCGGAACCAGCTCAGGAGGCTGGCGGCCCATATCGAGAAGGTGAGAGAAGAAGAGCGGGCGCACGTCGCCCGTGAAATCCACGACCAGCTGGGGCAGGAGATGACGGGACTGAAGATGGATCTTGCCTGGTGCAACAGCAGGATCCCCGCAGATCAGAAGGCGCTCGCCGAGAGGACCCGCTCGATGATCGGGCTTGTCGACCAGACGGTGCAAACAATCCGGAAGATCGCCTCAGAGCTCAGGCCCGGCATACTCGACGACCTCGGACTGATTCCCGCACTGGAGTGGCAGGCGCAGGAATTCCAAAGCCGCTCGGGCATACCCTGCACGCTCTCACCCGGCGCGGGGGACCGGCCGCTGGATATCGGCCGAACCACGGCTCTGTTCAGAATATTCCAGGAAACACTGACGAACGTCGCACGTCACGCGCACGCAACCCGCGTGGACGCCGTCCTCCGGTGGGGGGAAGATCACGTCGGACTTGAAGTGGCAGACAACGGCGTCGGCATGCCGGACTCCGCAACGGAGCCTGGAGAGTCCTTCGGCATACTCGGCATGAAGGAGCGAGCGATGATGTACGGAGGCGAGCTCTCCATCAGCCCGACGCGCGGCGGCGGCACCACCGTCACCGTGAACATTCCGACGGCTGACAGCGCAGGGAGAACGCCATGATCACCGTCCTCATCGCTGACGATCACGCGGTCGTACGACAGGGATTGAAACAGATCCTGGAGGAACAGCCGGACATCCGGATCTCAGGAGAGGCTCAGAACGGGGGAGAGGTCCTTGACATGCTCGGGAGGGGGG
>DATJPH010000448.1:0-2697 GCA_035506475.1 Bacteroidota bacterium
TCCCCTTGTAGAGGGTTGCAGCCCAGTTGAACACCTTGACCGCCGACGGGACGGCGACGATGAAGCTGAGCGCGGAGAAGACCATCCCCGCGTACGCCGACTGGCCGCTGACGAACATGTGGTGGCCCCAGACGAGGAACCCGACCGATGCGATGGCCAGGAGCGAGAACGCCATGAACCTGTAGCCGAACACCCGTTTGCGGGCGAAGCAGGTGATGAGCTCGCTCACGACCCCCATCGCCGGGAGGATCATGAGGTAGACCGCGGGGTGCGAATAGAACCAGAACAGGTGCTGGAAGAGCAGCGGGTCGCCCCCCAGAGCGGGGTCGAACAGTCCCACGCCGAAGAGTCTCTCGACGGCGAGCATCGACAGGGTGATCGCAAGCACCGGGGTCGCCAGGACGAGGATGACGCTCGTGGCGTACATCGCCCAGAGGAAGAGCGGGAGACGGAACCACGTCAGCCCGGGGGCGCGCATCGTGTGGATCGTGACGATGAAGTTCAGCGCGGTGAGGATCGAAGAGAACCCCAGGATGAATATGCCGATGACGACGGGGATCACGTTGGAATGCGCGTACGTGCTGCTGAACGGCGTGTAAAACGTCCACCCGGTATCGACCCCCCCGAAGATCATCGCCGCCAGCGTGAAGAGCCCTCCGATCACGAAGATGTACCAGCTCAGGAGATTCAGCCGCGGGAAGGCGAGGTCGCGCGCGCCGATCATCATGGGGACGAGGAAGTTCCCCAGGACCGAGGGGATGGAAGGGATGAGGAAGAACCAGACCATCGTGATCCCGTGCATCGAAAAGAGCTTGTTGTAGGTTTCCGCCGAAACGAGATCTCCGTCCGGCGTCAGGAGCTCCAGGCGCATCAGAAAGGCGAAGAACCCTCCGATGAAAAAGAAGAACGTGATCGATATCATGTACAGGATCGCGATCCGCTTGTGATCCGTCGTCAGCAGCCAGGACCTGACGCCGTACCCCGCGTTGAGATAATGTTCGTGCGTCGTGATGCTGTGGGGACTCATGGATGCCGGCCTCCCGCCTCGACAGGCCGGCCGCCCAGCGATGCGATATACTCGATAAGCTGGGAGACCTGGTCCGGCGTCAGCTGATTTCTGAAAACGGGCATGAGCGGTTTGTATCCCCTGACGATTTTGACGGCGGGGTTGAGGATCGACTCCTGCAGGTACGCGCGGTCGGCCACGGCGGTCCCGCCGTCTTCAAGCTCGACGCGGCTCCCCATCAGTCCCACAAGCGAGGGCCCTCTCCCCGTGCTGTTGACAAGATGGCACGTCACGCAGCCGAATTGCCGGAAGAGCTGCTCCCCCGAGGATGCCATCGGCGTCCCCCCGCCGGAACCCGCCAGCCAGTTCTCGTACCGGGACGGCTCCATGACGGTCACCAGGCCGGTCATCGAGGCGTGGGAGGTGCCGCAGAACTGCGAACAGAAAAAATGGTAGACGCCCGGCGTTGTCGCCTGGAACCACTCGGTCGTGTACCGCCCCGGCAGGACGTCCTGTTTGATCCGGAACGCCGGGATGAAGAAGCTGTGGATCACATCCTGCGACGTCATGATGAGCTTGACCGGCCTTCCTGCCGGGACATGGAGTTCGTTGATTTCACGGTTCCCCTGACGGTGCTGTATTTTCCACATCCACTGTTTCCCCACAACATAGATCTCGGTCGCATCGGCGGGCGCCACCCGCATCTTCGCAAAGAGCGTTGACGCCCAGCAATAGACCCCGAAGCTGATCCCGAGCGGGACGATCATCCAGGCCAGCTCCAGGGGGAGACTCTCCGAGCGTGCATTTGCCCTGCTCGCCTTCGACCCCTCCCGGTACCTGATGGCAAAGAACGTGATGCAGAAGAATATCAGGCCGCTCAGCACAACGGTCATCACCACGAGCGCGGCGAAGAGCGCATCGACCTCGTGGGCAACCGTGGAAGCCGCGGGGGGGAGTATGGGGAATCCGCGCATCACTCTCTCCTCATCCGATCTCCGCCGGACGTGCCCGCTTCCGGCGTTCCCTGCGGAGCATCAGGAAAATTCCTCCCCCCAGGAGGAGTATCGTCAGGGCCCCCGCCCCTCTGAACACGTTCATGATGACCGGACCGTATTTCCCTGTGAGGGGATCATAGTGATAACAGAGGAAGAGCAGCCTGTCGGCGAACGATCCGATCCTGTTCCCCGAGGCTTCCATGAGCGCAAGCCGGAGATCTTTCGGATCGAATTGTACCCCGAAGAGGTACCGGCTCAGGCGGCCTTCCGGAGTCACGATCATGATTCCCGCCGCGTGTGCGAATTGCCCGCTCCGGGGGTCGAACAGGTAGCGGAACCCGGCGGAATCGGCCAGCTCTTTGATCGAGCGGGCGTCTCCCGTCAGGAAATGCCAGCCGGCGGCTCCTCCCGGTCTCCCGTACTCTTCCAGATACCGTTCCTTTTTTTGAGACGCCAGCTCTGGAGTCTCACGCGGGTCGATGCTCACGGTGACAACGGAGAATTCCCTCCCCGCGGAGAACGAGAGCCCGCGGAAGGCCTCCACCATGCCGTTGAGCACTTCCGTGCAGAGCATGGGGCACCTGAAGTAAACAAGCGAGAGCACCACCGGGCCGGAATGAACGTACTCGCCAAGTGTCACGCGCCGACCCTGCTCATCGAGGAACGCCAGGTCCAGGGGACTCCGTGTCCCGAGCT
>DATJPH010000449.1:0-4083 GCA_035506475.1 Bacteroidota bacterium
TGGACGGCTCTGTCGACGCCGTGCGACTGGAGTGTGCCGTGGTTCGCGTCATAGAGATTCCTGACGATCTCCGCGGCCCGTTCCCTGAGCTTTCTCCTGTTGTACATCCAAGCCCTCTTGACGCCTTCTTCGATCACGCCAAGGACGGCGACTGCGTTCTCCGTCCCGACGAGCGATGGATCAAACGGGCCGGGAGAAGGGTAGTAGTGGGAGAGAACGTGATTGACTCTCTGGTCAAGGCGCGTGCCGTAGAGCGCGGCAACGGCCGCCAGGAAATCCATCAGCGCATTCCGGAACAGGTCGGCAAGAGGGACGCCACCGGGTGAACCCTGATCGTCTTCTCCTCCTGCCGCCCCTTCATCCGGTTCCTCCCCCGGTGTGCCTCCCTCTGGATCTCCCCCTGCGGAGGCCGGTGGAGCGGCCGGCGGGGACGTCTCATGATCTCCTTTCTCCGGAGCCGGATTCCCGATGATCTCGTCCACATGCTGTCGGATCAGCGCATTGAGCTCCAGGTCGTAGACGATCATCCTCCCCTCCCTGCACCTGAGCGCTTCAGACTGCAGGTCCTCCGCAGAGGCAAAAGGGGTCAGCGTGATCTCGGGAAACGGGCTCGAAGGGCGGTCGATCTCGAGGATCCCGTTCTTGCATTCGGTTCCGGCAAGGAGCGCGGAGAGCTGTTTCCTCGAAAGCCGGTCGATGACGACGTTCACGCTCGGGACGCAGTGAAAGGTCCTCAGGAACCTGTCAAACCCCCTGCGGGAGACGGAGAAGAGGTAGACCCTGCACCTCATCGAGCATGCCGCCAGTGACATCCTGACGGCATGTTCGTTCTGGAGTATCCGGAGCTCGTGATAGAGGCCGGCATACTCCTCCACGTGATCCCCGCGAAGGAAGAGTATGTCGAAGACGCCCGGTGAATCGTCGTATGCGATGACGATATACCCGAACTTTTCCGGCCCCTGGGAGGCCGGGAGGAGGAGCGGATTGACGAGCCCGGCCTCGACGCCGCGGATTATCTCCAGCGCCCCCGAGATCACGGCCCGGGGTCTCCCGCGAGCGCTTTCCCGATCGCGCGGACCATGGCCTCGAGGCGACCCGCGGCGTGTTTCAGGCGGACAAGGTCGATCCTCGCCCCGACAAGCGCGTGAAAGTCGGCTTTTCCCTGTGCGAAGAGGAGCTCCCGGCACGCCATGTCCGATTCGCGAAGCGCGATCTCTTCCCTGAGCGCCTCAAGCTCCGCCATGCAGGCGGACCTCTTCCGCACAAGCGCGGCGCGCGCCGCGAGCTGTTTCCGGAGGAGAAGCTCGAACCGGGCCTCGGTCTCGGCGAGATGGAGCTCCGCGCGCCTGTGCGCGGAGCCGTCCAGGAGCCCGGAGAGTGAAAGTCCGAGCGTGAGCCTGTAGGAATCCTTCGGAATGACATACGCCGCGCCGGCCTGCGCGAACGCGATATCCCGGATGCCGATCCCGGCCTCGACCGACACCCGGGGGATGAGCCTGTGCCAGAAATCACCCGCCGCGACCTCCCCGGCAGCCCTGGAGATTGCGAACGAGGCAGCAAGGCGTTCGAGCGAATCCGATCCGGGAGAGAAGAAATCCGGCTCTCCCGGGAAGACGGAATCCGCGCTTGACGGGGGAGGCACGGCGGGCCAGCGTTCGATCTCCGGCTGGCCCGCCGCGCAGAAGGGAATGAGGACGAGGATCGCTGCAAGTGTTTTCATCGGCATGTCGTCTCCCCCTCCCCCCCCACCGGAGGGGGAGACAGGCACCCCCTGCTATTGACCCGAAACAGTTTCACGAAGTATCGAGCCGTCCGCACGACCGAGCGAGGTGACCACCCTCCAGCTCCCGCCGGGAAGATCCGTGCGCGTCTGGAGCGCCCCCGTACCAAGGGCGCTGTTTGTCGTCCTCCGTATGAGAGACTGGTTCTCGTCAGTCACTTCGGCCACGACGGCGCCCCCGGAGGCGTAGCGGGAGGTGATCCGCACGGTCTGTTTGACCTCGTCCGTGACGCGCGTGACGACCGGGAGCCGGAACGTATACGTTTCGGTGATACCGTTCCTGAGAACGTAGGTGGTGATCGTATCGCGCGACGCGGCGCGGACCTCCGTCGTCGTGGTCTGGGCGGGCCGCCCGGCGCGGAAGGTTTCATAGCTGTCGAACTGCTTCACCTCGCTGACGATCCGGCCGGGCGTCCCGTAGGAGGTTCTCACGGAGATCAGGAGCAGCCCCTTGGGATGTGTGTGGCGCTCCGTGACAACGGCGCCCAGCCCGCCCGACGTCACGGTGCCGTAGACGAAAACGGAATCGCCCGCAGTTTTCAGGAAGACCGGGCTTGCTCCCCCGGCACCGGCCGAAAACGAGCCCGTGGTGCCCGACCACTCGGCGATCGCGGTCAGCTCGTCGATCGCATCGAACAGAAGCTGCTCTCCCGTTTCCGGGGTTTCGAGCGGGAGAGCGGCGGCGGGTTCCGTCGGGTGGAGCGTCTCCGTGCGGCAACCGGCGGAAAGCGCGGCAAGCGTGAGGCCGGCCGCGAGAGCGGCTCCCAGGAGCGGAGCCTTCATGCGTGTACTGCACTTCATCGTCTTCATCGTTCCTCCCTGGTTTGTGGTTGATCAGAAATGGAATACGCGGACGGGAGCTTCGAACCGTCTCCCGTCCACGCGAAGGACCCCGATGTAATCACCGGCAGGTGCGAACAGGCCGCTGAATGTGTCGCCGAGCCACGTGTGAGAGTGATACCCCTTCGACTCGAGGATCTCCGTGAATATGGTATTGACCGGCCGCTCCGCGCCCGAATCGGCCCGCTGGACGATCGAGAAGCTGATGCGGGCGGGCTGTCTCAGCGTGTACAGGATCTCCGTATTCCGCCTGAATGAATCGAATGCGCCGGGGGAGAACCTCAGGTTTGCGAGTGTCTCGGAATCCGCCCCCTCACCCGGCAGGGTGCAGCCGGAGAGCGTGATGGCACACAGGAGCGTACAGGCCGCGGAGAGGGGGAGCGGAACTGTGGTCATCGTCTTCACCTGAAGGTGACACATGAGAATGCGAGTCCAGGTGATTAGACACGTGTGCGATCTGATTTCTTCCGGCGCGCGGGGGAAGGGAAGAGCCGTAGCAAACAATAATAAACAGTAATATACTTGACACAAACACTCTAAAATACTACATTGCCTGCGCACAAGAGAACGGCTCATTCAGAAGGAGGCACACAATGAACGGCAGAGATTCCGGGTTTATGCGGCTGCTCCCGAGCCTTCAGAACAACGAGGAATATTTCGAGATGCTGGCCAGTGAAGATCACCCGGGGCGGAGGATCGTGCGGATGGCCCTGCTCTTCACCGGGCTGACATTTTTCTACGGCGTGATCATGGGGTGCTACAGCGGCTTTCTCCAGGCGCTGACGGCGGGCGTGAAGGTCCCGGTGATGTTCTTCCTCTCGCTTCTCGTCTGCTTCCCGGCGTTCTTCCTGATCCAGTTCATACTCGGGTCAAGGATGAAGCTCCTGCAGATGTCCGCGGTGATACTGGCGGGATTCGTCCTTGCGGGGGCGATCATGGTCTCGTTCACACCCATTATCGTCTTCTTTGTCCTTACGGGCGGCAACTACCACTTCCTCCAGCTCCTCCACGTGGGGGTGTTCGTCGTCGCGGGGGGATTCGGGATGAAGATGATCGTCGACGCGCTCAAGTATTCGTGCGAACAGAAAAACGTCTACCCGCAGACCGGCGTGGTGGTCTTCAGGTTCTGGGTTGTCATACTCGCCTTCGTCGCCGTCCAGCTTGCCTGGAACCTGAGGCCCTTCCTTGCGAAACGGGACGAGCCGTACGCGCTCTTCAGGAACTACGAGGGGAATTTCTACACGGCGGTCATCTACTCATTCCAGCAGCTCATCGGTCCTCCGGAAAGGATCGGCGACGCCCGCCGCCCCCCCGTGGAGAGGGTTCCTTCCGGTGACACATCCGCGTGGCCGAGGTGAGATGACAGACGACGAGATCATGACGCTCGAGGAGGTTGCGGCATACCTGAAACTGAAGCCGCAGACGATCTACACGTGGGCGCAGGAGAAGAAGATTCCGGCGGC
>DATJPH010000450.1:0-6353 GCA_035506475.1 Bacteroidota bacterium
TTGATCACAACGGGGACGTCATCGCCCAGACCGGGCGCCGCCACGGCATCGCGGTGGCGGCAGTGGATCTCGATGAAGTACGCCTCACCTCCCTCTGCGTTCTCATCCGGGAGCCTGACCGGATGAGGGAAGACCTGCAGAGTATCACGCGCCTTGATCTCTACGCAACGCAGTACGCCAGGCTCGCCCGAAAACAGAAGAGGCATTATTGATGCGCGCGCGGGCTCTGGCGGTCACGGTCTTCCTTGCCGCCTGTCTCATGTCGTGCGGGACGGGGAAGAAGCCCCCGGGCAGCGGGGTGACGCTTGTCCTCTACCACTGGCTTGAAAAGGACCGCAGCCTGTGGGAGGAGGGGATCATCAGGCCGTTCGAGGAGGCGCATCCCGGCATCAGCGTTGTGCTCCAGACCTCTCCGTATTCGCTCTACGTCTCCAAGAGCCTGACGTCGATTGCCTCGGGGACCCGGCTGGCCGATCTCATGTTTGCCGAAGACTGGTTCGGGCAGGAGCTCATGCGCGCAAGATACGCGCGCGACCTTATGCCGTACGTCCGGCGCGACATCACGCTGAAGGACTTCTACAGCGAGGCGATGACGGAATGGCGTGGAACGCCGGGGGGCGCCGATGTCCTGTACGGCTTTCCCGCCTGCCTCGGGCTGACCGTCCTCTTCTACAACAAGGACATGTTCGACCGGGCGGGGATCCCCTACCCGGATACCACGTGGACATACGACGATCTCCTGCGCGTCGGGGGGAAACTGACCACGGAGGCCGGCAGGGACGGCGCGCCCGGTCAATGGGGGCTCAGCTTCGACGTCCAGTATACCGGACTCGAGACGCTGATCTACTCGTTCGGGGGGCGGATGCTCACCCCGGACGGGAGGCACGCCGTGCTTGAGGAACCGGCGACACTGAAGAGCCTGGAGTTCATCCGCGACATATTCGTCAGGGACCGGATAGCGTCGAACACGACGTCGTTTGTGAACGCCTGGGATTCGTTCGTCGGTGGCCGCTCGGCGATGGTCCTCATCGGGTCTCTCGGTGCGGCCAGCCTTGAGGGTTCGCCCATCAGGTGGGACCTGACGTATCCGCCGAAAGGGCCGGGAGGACTGCGGCAATCGCGGAGGTTTTCCATGGCGTTCATGATCCCGCAGAATTCTCCCCACCCGGACGAAGCGTGGCAGCTCCTCCTCTGGATACTGACGAAGAGCCCGGTCGGGAGCCTCAACCGCCAGTACCTCGGGATGATGCCCACGTACAGGCCGTTCGCCGATTCACCCCTCTGGCTCGACGCCCCTCCGGTGCACAACCGTCACCTCCTTGTCGAGCTCGAAGAGCACTCGGCGTTCCCCCTGTTTACCCCCGCATGGCAGGAGTGGCGTGACAACAACCTGACCCCCGAGCTGATGCAGATGATCAGGGGGAAAAAATCCCCCGCGGACTGTGCGCGGGACGCGGACAGGAGGATCAACGCCGTCCTCGACCGGGTGTACGCGCCATGATACGCATCGGGCTCGTCGACCTCGATACGTCCCACCCGCTCGCATTCACGAAAATTCTCCGGACGCTCCCCGGCGTGGAGGTGACGGCGTTGTGGGACGGCCACGACGTCTGGCCGGAAGGGTACGATCGGCGGTTCGCCGCCGAGCAGAATATCCCGGTGGTCTGTGCCAGGCTCGAAGAGATGCCCGCACACGTCGACGCGGCGATGATACACGGGACGAACTGGGACGCGCATATTGACAGGGCGCTCGTCTTTTTCAAGGCGGGGAAGCCGGTCCTGATCGACAAGCCTGTCGTGGGCTCGGTCCGTGATTGTGACCGGCTCCTGAACCTGAAAGAGAAATACGGGGCGGCGGTCTTCGGCGGGTCCTCGCTCCGGTATGCCGCGGAAGTGACCGCACTGCGCGGGTCCCTCGCCGCGCGCGGGGATCTCCTGTCGGTGGCAGCCTCCGGCCCCGGGGATTTCTTCAGCTACGGCATTCACACGACTGAAATGCTCCAGGGGATTGCGGGGACCGGTATTCGTACGGTGAAGCCGCTGTCCGGCGCCAGGGGCCCGGTCCTTGCCGTGGAATACGCCGACGGGCTCGTCGGGATACTCCACCTGGAGATGCCGTTCAACGAATGGTCGCTGACGGCGTACACCTCCGGCGGTGTCAGGACGCGGACCGTGGACATGGGAGGGCTCTACGAGCCGTTCCTCAGAACGTTCGTGGCTATGCTCGGAGGCGCGCAGATCGAAAGCGGCATAGAGGGTCCCGTGGAGGCCGTCCGCGTGCACATCGCCGCGAGGCTTGCCCTCGAAAAGGGAACGCTCCAGGGGCTCGAGGGACTCCCCTCCGGGGCGGGATTTGACGGGCGTGCGTTCGCCGCGGAGTATGCCGCGTCAAAACGGAATCAGGCTTCAGGCGCCGGGCACGCATGAGGGGCCGGGCTGCCATATACCGGTCGCTCGAGCCCTACCTCTATCTCCTGCCGACGCTCATCGGGCTCCTCCTCTTCAGCGCCGGCGCGGTCGCCGCGTCGTTCATCATGAGCTTCACGAAGTGGGATATCATCTCGCCGCCGGAGTGGATCTGGCTGCAGAATTACGCCGACCTCTGGCGCTCCGATCTGTTCTGGGAGGTCGTGCGCAACACGCTCGTCTTCGTCGCCCTTGCCGTCCCCGCCTCGGTCTGCTCGGCCCTTGCTCTGGCGCTCCTTGTAAACACCGGGCTCCGGGGCATTACAATCTTCCGGACCGCGTACTTTCTCCCCGTCGTCTCGTCGATGATCGCCGTCGCGCTTGTCTGGAGCTGGATTTTCAACCCCCAGTACGGGCTCCTCAACTATCTGCTCCGGGCGCTCTTCGGCGTGCAGGGCCCGGCGTGGCTTGACGACACGGCCTGGGCGCTCCCGTCGATGGTCATCGTGACCGTCTGGAAAGGTCTGGGGTATTCGATGGTCATCTTTCTCGCCGGCCTGCAGAACATCCCCGCGGACCTCTACAACGCCGCGACGATCGACGGGGCCGGCGCGTGGAGGAGGTTCCGGCATATCACGCTCCCGCTCCTTTCCCCGACGACGTTTTTTGTCCTCGTCATCACGCTGATCAACTCCTTCCAGGTGTTCGAGCAGACGTACGTCCTGACGAAAGGGGGACCCGCCAATTCGACTGTCACGCTGAGCTACTACGTGTACCAGAACGCCTTTCAGTTCTTCCAGATGGGGAAAGCGGCGGCGGTGGCGTACGTCCTGTTCGGATTCCTCTTTGCCCTGACGCTCGCACAGTTCCGGGTGCAGAAACGGTGGGTCTTCTATGGGTAGAACGCTCCGCACATTCCTCCGTTACGTTCTCCTGACGGGCGTCGCCGCCCTGATGGTGGGGCCGTTCCTCTGGATGGTCTCGACCTCGATGATGGATCAGTCGGACATATTCCGCTCTCCCCCCCGGTGGTTTCCCGCGGAGCTCAATCTGAGGAACTACCGGGCGATCATGGCATTTCTCCCCCTGGGGCGGATGTTCCTGAACAGTTTCACGATCGCGGTGTGCGCGACGGTCGGCCAGCTCGCGAGCTGCGCCCTGGCGGCCTACGCCTTCGCGCGGATGAAGTTCAGGGGGCATGCGGTCCTCTATTTTCTTCTCCTTGCCACGATGATGATCCCGCCGCAGGTGACGATGATCCCCGTCTTCCTGATCATGAAATCGCTCGGCTGGATCGACACGCTCTACGCCCTTATCGTCCCGGCGTTCTTCGGCGGGGCGTTCGGGACGTTCCTCCTCCGCCAGTTCTTCTCCGGCATCCCGGTGGATCTCGAGGACGCGGCGAGGATCGACGGGTGCGGAAGGTTCCGGATATTCTGGCAGATCGTCCTCCCCCTGTCGCGGCCGGCTCTCGTGACGCTCGCCCTCTTCACGTTCATGGCCTACTGGAACGATCTGCTGGGTCCCGTCATTTATCTCTCGAGCGTCGGTAAGGCCACGCTGACGATCGGGCTGGCGAACCTGCAGTCGGACGTGATGACGACGCGGTACGACCTCCTGATGGCCGGGTCCGTGCTGAGCGTGCTGCCGATACTTCTCCTGTTCGTCCTCGGCCAGCGGTGGTTCGTCCGGGGGATCGCCATGACAGGGCTGAAGGAATGACACCGGCGGGCCACATAACAGATGTCTTATCAGGCGAGTCGACTGCATGGAACCTGCCGTCGTGATACGGCCGGCCCTCCGGGCCGATCTGGAGGGGATAACGGAGATCTACAACGACGCGGTCCTCACGACGACCGCGACGTTCGACACCGAGCCCAGGAATCCGGAAGCCGCCCGGGCGTGGTTTGATGCCCACACGGGCAGGTTTGCGATCCTCGTCGCCGATGCCGGGGGTGTCGTCGCGGGGTGGGCGTCCCTGAGCAGGTGGTCGGACCGGCCCGCGTACGACGACACGGCTGAGACCTCCGTGTACGTCAGGAGGGAATTTCGCGGGCGCGGCATCGGAAAGAGGCTTCAGCAGGCCATCGTCGACCAGGCGGGGACATCCCGCTTCCATACCCTTATTGCGAGGATCGCCGGGGAAAGCACCGAGAGCCTCCGCCTGCATGAGCGTCTGGGTTTCGGGAAGATCGGCACAATGAAAGAAGTCGGCCGGAAGTTCGGCCGTCTGCTCGACGTGGACATTCTGCAGAAGATGCTCGACTGAGTGCGTGTTGCATTTGAAGCTCCCGGTGGGTAAGATGGGATTACCAGCCGATCGTTCCACCTGCGCAGGGTAAAGACAATGCCGTTCAAAATTCTCGTTGCCGATGACGACGAAGGGGTCCGTCAATCCCACAAATTCGCCCTTGACGCCGCCTCGGAAAAGATGAAGGACCGCTGCGTCGTCGTGGAAGCCGACGACAGCGTGGAGGCATGGGCGAAGATCAAGGCGGAGCGCTTTGATCTCATTATCGTGGACAACGATTTCAAGGACAAGGAGATCAAGGGGCATCTCCCCGGGATCGCCCTCCTGCAGGTTGCGCGGAGAGAGGGGGCGAACAGGACGACCCCGATCATATTCTGCTCCGCCGAGACGTTTGACACGCTCAAGCCCATGGTGGAGAAATTCGGCGCCGTCCATTTCCCCAAGGCGGGGTACGACATCGACGTGGCGGCCGGGATATTCGTCGAACAGCTCAAGAAACCGAAATCCGATCCAGTCCAGTAAAAGGAGCTGCCATGAACTATGAAATCCAGGTCCTGAAGATGGGCCAGTGCCAGGTGCCGGGCCCCGAGGTGTACTGGATGAGCAACTGGGACACCTGGGAGACGCTGAATTTCTGGATGGTCGTCATCAGGGGCGGAGGGAAGACAATCATCGTCAATACCGGTCCCCCCGCCGATCTCTCTGCGCTGAACGCCGCCTGGAAAGCGGCGATCGACGAGCGCTCCCAGATGGTGCGCCAGGAGAGTGAGCGTCCGGAAGCGGCACTGGCGCGGATCGGTCTGAAGCCGAAAGACATCGATCTCGTCCTCGTCACCCCCCTCCAGGCATACGCGACGGGGAACCTCCACCTGTTTACGAACGCGGAGATCTGTCTTTCAAAGCGGGGATGGATCGAGGATTTCCATGCGCCGCGGTACCACATGCACATTCCGCGGAAACTCCGCATTCCCGACGATGTCCTCCACTACCTGGAGATCACGGCGCCGGACAGGCTCCGCCTCCTTGAGGACGAAGACCAGGTTCTCCCGGGCATCCGCGCGTTCTGGACGGGAGTCCATCACCGCTCTTCGATGGCGTACGCGATCGATTCGGGGAAGGGGAACGTCATTGTCTCCGATTGCTTCTTCAAGTATAAGAACGTCGAGAACATGATTCCGCTCGGCATCATGGAGAGCATGGAAGAATGCATGCGGGCATACGAGCGTATCAGGAAGGAGGCGGCGGTCCTCCTCCCGCTCTACGACCCCCTCGTGCCGGAGCGGCTCTCGGGGAAGCAGCCAGGGGGGAAGCAATGAAAGAGAGGACCGCCGTGCGGGACAGGTTCCGCGGCAAGGTCGCCATCGTGACGGGGGGCTCGGCAGGGATCGGGCTGGCCACCGTGCGCGAGCTCTGCAGGGAGGGGGCCTCCGTCGCGCTGACAGGGATCGAGCCGGACCTGGGAATCAATGTCGAAAAGGAATTGAAACGGGAGGGGTTCGACGTCCTCTTCCTGGGGGGGGACATGGCAGACGAGCGTTTCTGCGGCTCGGTGGTACGGGAGACGATTGCGAAATGGGGACGGGTGGATTGTCTTGTCAATAATGCGTTCTCGTTCGTCGCAAAGGGGCGCGACGCGTCACGGGACGACTGGGAGCGGACATACCAGGTCGGCCCGATCGCGTACGCCACGATGGGG
>DATJPH010000451.1:0-2306 GCA_035506475.1 Bacteroidota bacterium
CCTGTTGCGGGTATGGTGGCTGTTGGTCAATGCACTCACTCCCCTGTCGTCCCGAACCTGACCCTCATGGGGGCCCAGGCCCGGACCTTCGCGTTGTTCATGATGGCGGGTGAAAATACGGACTGCCGGGCGGCCTCGGTGGCGGGCGCGATGAACGCCTCGTTGTCGTACGACTGAACGCGGACTTTCTGGACCTTCCCTTCCCTGTCGACCAGCACCATCAGCCGCACCTCCCCCTTCACGCCGGCTGTCTTCAGGGCTTCCGGGTAGCCGGGCTCCGCGCGGGAAATGAGCTTCGGCGACACGTCGACGTTGAGGTCGAGCGGAGGATCGGCTCCGTTCTCGGGCTGCACAGCGGTTGCGTTTCCTCCCGATGCCGGTTCTCCGTGCGCCCCGGCGCCCGCTCCTGAATTCGTGGCTCCGCGCCCCTCAGCGCGTCCGCCGCGCGGTGCTCTCCCCTCGAGGGCTTTCGCGTGATCGGCGCCAGTGCCGGAGGCGTGAGTGCCGCCGCCGGTCGGACCGGTTGACGGCACTGTTCCGGCGACATTGCCGGAACCTTGTGCAGCCGGGGAAGCGGCGGAGCCGGGTTCCGGAGCATGCGAAGACTGCGCGATCGCCGGTGATCGCCCGTGTGCCGAGTCGGCAGAGACCGGCAAGGAGTTCCCGGCGGGACGGAACATGACGTAGGCCACAGCGAGTATGACCACGAAAGCCCCCCCTGCCGCGCCGATGTAGAGCCCGGCGGGCTTCTTCTTCCCCGCCGGCTTTCCCCCCCACCCGGATTTCTCGAACGCGTCGAGATCCTTCACGACCTCGTCGGCGGTCTGGTACCTGTCCTTCACTTCACAAGCAATCATCCGCTTGACGATCGACACCAGCGGTTCGGGAATCTCCACAGACATCGTGTCGGGAGGCGGGACCCTCCCGTGGACGACCTGCTGGGCAATCGTGAAGTAGGAATCATCCTGGCCGAAGGGGAGCTTGCCGGTGAGGCACTCATAGAGCGTCATGCCCGCCGAGTAGATGTCACCGCGGTTGTCGACCTCTTTCAGCCCGCGGAACTGCTCGGGAGACATGTAGTAGAGGGTCCCCGCCGTTCCCTGCGTCGCCGTGGCGGCATACTGCTGCTTCACTTTCGCCAACCCGAAATCCGCGATCTTGATCCGGTCGTCCTCGCCGACGATGATGTTCGCCGGCTTGATATCGCGGTGGATCACCCCTTCCTTGTGCGCATGGGCGAGCGCCTGCATGATCTGCCTGAATATCGTCACGACCCGGGGGATCGGAAGAGGATTTTGAGGCAGAAGGAGCTTCGCAAGCGTCGTCCCCTTCACGTACTCCATGACTATGCAAATCCCGTCGGGCGTTTCGAGGAGGTTGAATATCGAGACGATGTGAGGATCCTGAAGCCGCGCGAGCGCCTTCGCCTCAGACTGGAACCGCTTCAGGAAATTCGGGTCGCTTGCGAACTGGAGGTCCATCATCTTGATGGCGACGTCTCTCTCCAGTTTCGTGTCGCGGGCGCGGTACACCACCCCCATCCCTCCCCGCCCCAGGATCTCCTGGATTTCGTAAGGTTCGAGCTTTTTGCCGATCATCGGGTCCATAAGCAGCCTGGGTGATACCTCAGAAAGGAACGGCAGAGCCATTTGCCGGGATGGACCCAATAGTATGAATAATTCCGCAAGAACGCACTCCCCCGAGGCAAAAGGGGGGTGAGGAACATGTCACTCATCCGCGGAAATAGCGGAAAAGAAGCTCGTCTTTATCTGCGAATTGACGTGGAACAAAGCCGAATGGCATCCCCGGCTGTATATTAAATACACCCCTCTTCGTCACAAACGTACTCCGGATGATGCGTTCCCGGTCGACGAATACTATCCTCTCCGTCGCGGCCATCGCGTTCTGGCTGATTCCGCTGGAGCTTGACGCGGCGTATCTGAGGAACGTGCCTCTTACGGTCGTCCAGCCGGGCGGGGACACGCTCCACATCTACGTCACCGGGGATGAGTACTACAACCGGCTGCACGACGCCGCCGGATACACGGTTGTCCGTAATTCAACCACCGGGTACTTCGAATACGCGATCCTGGTGCAGGGGAAGATCGTGCCCGGCGGGGCAATTGTGGGGCGTTCCAATCCCGCCGCCCTCGGCATCCCGCGCAACGTGATCGCTCCCCCGGCCGTCCGCGAAGGGCTTCGCAGGGCAGCTCTCGGCCGAAGGACGGCGAAGGGGTCTCCCACCACCGGAACGCTGCAAAACCTGGTCGTCTTCGTCCGCTTCAGCGACCAGGAGGAATTCCCAG
>DATJPH010000452.1:0-2890 GCA_035506475.1 Bacteroidota bacterium
GACCAGAGGTCTCCCATCGCCGCGACGTACACACGGAGCGAATCTTTCGGGTGGATCGCGATACGCGCGATCGTCTTGCACTCTTTCAGCCCGGCGTTGTGCCATGTCGAACCGCCGTCGGTGGAGCGGTACGCGCCGTCCCCCCAGCCCGAGCTGTTCCGGTCGTTGGCTTCCCCTGTCCCCGCCCAGACGTGGCGGGCGTTCCCGGGCGCGACGGCGATCGCGCCGATCGCCGCCACGGCTTCCTTTTCAAATACCGGGTCGAATGTCGCACCGTTGTTTGTCGTCTTCATGACCCCCCCCGTGCCGAGCCCGACGTAAAACGTGTAGATGTCGTCGGGGTCGAACGCGATGGAGGAGACGCGGCCCCCCATCGTCGCCGGACCGATGCTCCTGGCCCTGAACGATTTCAGGGCGGCCGCCGAAGGGGTGCCGCCGGGAAGCGTGCCCCCTTTCCCCGATGCGCCGGCAAGGGGGGGCGCCAGGAATGCGAGGACAAGGGCCATGCGGAGGGATCTGAGCATCGTCATCTCCATTGTTGTGTATACATGAGGGCAAGTGCCGCGTTGGCCGCCCAGGGAAGGACCTTGAATTCGCCGGCGGAGAGCGCCCGCGCGATCTCCTCTCTGCCCAGGAAGAGCACCTCCTGCTCCTCCAGGTCGTCGCTCACCGGCGTTCCGGATTTGATTATGCCTCGGGCAAGGAACAGGTGGGCCCTGCCGCCCCCCCGGTTGCCGTCTGCGGCGTAGGAGCCGAGCGCTACCCATTCACGTGCTCCGTATCCCGTTTCCTCCATAAGCTCGCGGCGCGCGGCAGATTCAGGCGCCTCGCCGGGCTCCAGGTACCCGCCGACCGGGGCAAGGGAGGTTCCCTCGCCGATCGCGTACTTTGTCTGCCGGAAACAGAGGAATTCTCCGCCGGGTGTCTCGGCCATGACGTTCACGTAGTCCGGCATGTCGAGCCATGGCCATCCGCTGATCACGCGGCCGTCGGGAAGCTCCACGTCGTGATCTTCGAGTGTGAGGAACCTGCCGCGCCGGACGACCGGCGTGCGTGTGAGCGTCTTCCATGGTTTCATATCGTCGGGAGCCGGACCGGATTGAGTGCGGGTGGCTTGAGTATACGCGATCCGGCCTTAAAGTTCAAGAAGTCCCGCTCCCGTTGATTCTCTCGAACTTTCTTCCCATCATTATAAACTGGCGCCTATGATCCCGATGAACAATCCCGTCCCCTTCAACAGGGCCTCCCTGCTGGGAAACGAAATGGAGTATGTCGCCCGGGCGATCTCGACGTCCCGGATTGCGGGGGACGGGGAGTTCACGCGGAGGTGCAGCACGCTCCTCGAACAGGCGCTCGGTGTCCCCCGCGTGCTCCTGACGACCTCGTGCACGCACGCGCTGGAAATGACCGCGCTGCTTCTCGATATCGGGCCGGGAGACGAGGTGATCATCCCCTCGTTCACGTTCGTCAGCACCGTCAACGCGTTCGTGCTCCGCGGCGCCACGCCGGTGTTCATCGACGTGCACGAATCGACGCTGAACCTCGACGAGTCGCAGCTCGAGCGGCGGATATCGCGCCGCACGAAGGCGGTCGTCCCGGTCCACTACGCCGGCGTCGGATGCGCCATGGAGCGGATCATGGAAATCGCCCTCGCGCACCGGGTCGCGGTCATCGAGGACAACGCCCACGGCCTGTTCGGGAAATACGGCGGCAGGTATCTCGGGACGTTCGGCACGTTCGGCACGCAGAGCTTCCACGAGACGAAGAACTTTGTCTGCGGGGAGGGCGGGGCGATTCTCCTGAACGATCCGGCTTACATCGAGCGCGCGGAGATCATCAGGGAGAAGGGGACGGACAGGAGCAGGTTCTTCAGGGGGCAGGTCGACAAGTACACGTGGGTGGAACCCGGTTCAAGCTATCTCCCGTCCGATATACTCGCCGCCTTTCTCCTGGGGCAGCTCGAACAGAGGGACGCCGTCCGGGAACGACGGAGGAAAATCTGGGACCGGTATCAGGCGGGGATCGCCCCCTGGGCGGCCGGGGCGGGTCTCCGGCTCCCGGTGATCCCGGCCGGGTGCGAGCACCCGTACCACATGTATTATCTGCTGACCCCCTCGCTTGCGAAACGGCAGGCGCTCATCGCCCATCTCAGGGAGAGGGGTATTGCGGCGGTGTTTCACTACCTCCCTCTCCATCTTTCCGGGATGGGGAGGAGGCTGGGAGGAAAACCGGGTGACTGTCCCGTCACGGAAGATGTGAGCGAGAGGCTCCTCAGGCTCCCGTTCTACTACGACCTGACGGACGAGGCCCAGGACGCTGTGATCCGGGCACTGAAGGAATTCTTCCTCTGAGGCAACTTCTGCCCCCCCGCGCCGTTCACTATAAAGAGAGGCGCTGACACGTCAGGAGCATGAATGACACTTTTTGACAGATATCCGGTGATCGCAAGGCCGTTGTTCGGCCTTCTCACGGCCGTCCTCGCCGCCGCCGCGTTGATCACGTTTGTAAACTATGCCGGTGCACCCACCGACGAGAATATATTTGCCAACATCCCCCGGATGATGACCCTCTATGTCACGGTCCCGATTGTCTGCAGGGGGGGAGACACAATACGGGTCGGGGACCTGGTCGACAGGATCAACGGGGTTCAGGTGGCGGATTCCGCCGCACTGGCATCCGCGCTGCGGAGTGTCCCGGCCGACTCGGTGATCCGCATCGTGTCCTACAGGCCTTCGGCGCTCTCGTTTTCAGACCACGTCGCCCGGGCGGCCGACATCCCCCCCTCGTTCGCACTCTTCATCCACGATTTCATCGCCGTGACCGATGTGACCTCGGGAGGGGCGTCCGACAGGGCGGGGCTCAAAGTGGGGGATCTCCTTTTCTCGATTAA